>JBGSVU010000475.1:0-3425 GCA_041752775.1 Pirellulaceae bacterium
AGCTGCCGAAGAAAAAGCATCCGGAAAAACCAGCGACGAACAGGAAGGAGGCGAAAAATCCGGGACCGACCAGGCTCAGGCTGAAAATGCCAGGGTCGATGCCGAAAAGGCAAAGGTCGAAGCCGAAATGGCCAAAGCTGAAGCTGAAAAAGCTGAAGCTGAAAAAGCTGCTGCTGAAAAGAAGGCCGCAGAAAAAAAGAAAGCTGAAGAAGAAAAAAAGAAACAGGCCGAAAAAGCCGCCAGTGCCATTTCCGGAAACTGGACTTTCGCCATGTCTGGCGACAGTTCCACCAACATCCTCCGCAATACACGGATCGAGATGAAACTGGACAAGGACGGAAAAACACTGACAGGCAAACTGGTCGGACGACGCGGTGAGTATGTCATCGAAAACGGCAAGTATGACGCTGACGACAAAAAGTTCGGTTTCGAAACCGACACTCCTGCCGGACGCATCAAATTTGAAGGTGTCCTCGCCGATGACGTGATCGAAGGTGCTGGCGCCCGTGGCGAAGACCAGCCGCCCGTCGATTTCCGTTACACCCGGGACAAAGACGATGAGCAGTCACAATCAGCTGGCGACAATTCCGATGACCTGGTAAATACTTCAGAAGCAAACCGGAATCTCCGGTCAGTGGCACTGCTGAATTCGCTGGCCGGAAATTCTGTTGCACTCGTCAACAGCCGCGGCGGATTTTCGGTCGAAGAAAATGCCAATGGAACCTGGACAGGTGTGGTGGAAAGCGACGCCATTCCCAATGGACGACTGGAATTCTCAATCGAACTGAAAGTCAGCGGAAGCGGAGCCCTCAGCGGTCAGGTCGAAAGCGCCATGGGAGCGCATCCGATCACCGAAGGCGTCTTCAACAGCCAGTCCGGCAATCTGACTTTTGTCGCTGCCAACGATGACGTTGCCATCGACTTCGAGGCGACCGTAACCGGCGACACAATGAAAGGCAATGCCGTAGTCGCAGGCGCCGGTGACAGCATCGAGTTCACCGCCCAGCGAAAAAAGGCGGCAGGCGATCCGGAAACGAAAACATCCGGGACGGAAAAACAAAGCGATGCCAAACAGGAAGTTGCAGGCGATTCCAGCCAGGAAAAACCTGCTGACAAACAGGCCAGTGGAACAGAGCCCGCTGCCGAAGAAGGCAAACAGGAACCAGCCAAACAGGATCCGGCCCCGGCCAGTCCGCTGACAGGTAGCTGGAATGGAAAAATGATCATGGATTTCGGCGGACGTGGCGGCGGTGAAAACCCCTTCACGCTGGAACTCAAACCGGACGACAAAGGCGTGCTGGGCGGAACTTTTTCCACCGATCGCGGCGGCGATTCGGAAATCCAGGAAGCCAAAGTCGACGATTCGGGAAAATTCCGGATGGTCTCCTCCAACGACCGCTTTGAAATGGTTTTTGAAGGAACCCTGAGCGAAAACAAAATGAAAGGCACCGTCGCTTTTGGCGAAAACTTTACGGCTGAATTCGATGCCGAGAAAACTGTCGTCGCCCAGCAGGCCGAAACCAAACCCGCGACAGCGGGATCAAAAAAGACGACTGGCAAACTGGAGGACCTCCTGCCCGGCCCACGCTGGGTCAGCTCGCTGACCGCCAGCAAATACAAGGCCGGTCGCGTCTACATTTCACTCGATGGACATCGCAGCAACGACGATGCTCCCTATATTTTCGTCAGCGAAAATTATGGAGAAACCTGGCAATCATTGCGCGGGAACCTGCCCGCAACGGCCGGATCGGTTCGCGTCCTGCGTGAAGACATCCGCAATGAAAATATCCTGTATTGCGGCTGCGAATTCGGCGCCTGGGTCTCAATCGATGCCGGCAAAAGCTGGACAAAGTTCGGGGATCTGCCCACCGTCGCGGTGCATGACTTCGCACAACACCCCACGCTCGGCGATGTGGTTGCGGCCACGCACGGTCGCAGCCTGTGGGTTGCCGACATGACCGCACTGCGACAATTCTCGTCCGCGAACGTTGCCAGCGATGCCGTTCTGTACCAGCCCGCCAAAGTCATTCGGTGGCAGGGACAACCAAGGGCGGGCGACAGTGGTACGCGGCGCTTTGTCGGCGAAAACCCTCCAACCAATGCCACGATCTTCTATTCGCTCGGCGGCAACACGCGATCGATCGAACTTGAAGTCGTCGGGCCGGACGGACAAGTCATCCGGCGCTTCGAAGAACTGGCGACCGATCGCGGTCTGCATTCCGTCGCCTGGGATTTGCGGGAACAGGTGACCGGCGGCCAGCCAGCCGGTGGCGGTCCCGGAGGACGTGGCGGACGTGGCGGTGGTGGCGGTGGACGTGGCGGTCGGGGCGGATTTGCCCGCACCGTGGCACCCGGCGACTACCAGATCCGCTTGCGGGTGGACGGCAATGAACAAAAGAAAATGCTGTCCGTAGTAGCTGATCCCGGGTTGCCTGCCGGGGCAACGTTGACGTCCAGTGAGGAACTGCAGGAGTTTTCCCGGTCGTTTTCGGAAGATGAGGGCGATTCAGGCAAGTAAGACGGGACAAATATTTTTTTTATGAAAACCGCTTTTTTCAGGACCCTGACCGGTCCCCAAAAAGCGGTTTTTTTTTGGAGAATTGGCGGGCTCCGACAAGTGGCTCGGTCGCCTGTCAGTCCCCTAAAACGTCTGTTGGGTAAAGATCACCGCCTTAACTGAACCGGCTGTGCGTAAAGAAGTATCCCTCGGCCGCGAAAACAGCCGGTTTTACAGCGGGATTTCGGTTAATTTCAGTGTTTTTGCGGGCTCATCCCCTTGACGAAGGAGATCGCCACGGCCATTTTGTTGATCTGGGCAATCTGGGTCATCTGAGCATGGCTGCGTCATTTTGCCGTCTGCAAGCAAAAGGTGGATTTGTGGTCCAGGCGATACTTGCAAACTTTCCAATTGCGATCACGATAGACGCTTCAATTGTGGTGGGCTACTTGGAAAAAAGTAGTTTCTGTTGATTTTCGTTCAGTTCAGTCAAGTCTCATTTTTTGGAGGAACCTTTATGACAATTCAAACGATGGCATCGTTTGCTGTGTGTTGCCTTGTGGCAATCACCGGCTTGCGTGCCGACTCCCCTTGTGGATGTGGCCAGGTGGCCAGCCCTTGTGGTGACTGCTACGGCGGTTCTGTGGTGGCACAGGATTGCGGTTGCGGTGGCAATGTGGTTATGGGTGGTGGCAGCTATAACGCTGGCGGATGTGGTTGTGGCCAAACCGTTCAGTACACGACCCAGACCGTTTATGAATCCCAGCAGGTAACCGAGATGCAGACTGTGACTCGCACTCGTTACCGTACCGAAACCCGTACCCGTGACGTAACCGTCATGACTCAGGTTCCGGTAACACAGGAACAGACCTACACGGTTATGGTTCCCCAGCAGCAGTCACGCACCGAGACCTATACGGTCTGCGTT
>JBGSVU010000476.1:0-1670 GCA_041752775.1 Pirellulaceae bacterium
ACTTTCATTCTGGCTTTTGGCAACCGGGAAGTGCTGCCGCTGTCATGGATGAACCGCAGCATGCCGTACCTGGTTCTGCTGATGGCGATCCTGTTGCTGGTCAATCCCACCAGTGCGGTTTGGGCAGTCGTACCGGCCCATCTGCTGACGTTTTTTGTTGTGACGATGGTCTGTCATGGTGAGTTTTCCCGCCGCAGACCACCGGTTGGGCAACTTACGGAATTCTATTTTCTGATGAGTCTGGGAGGCGTGGTCGGTGGATTTTTCAATGCCATTGTGGCACCTCAACTGTTTGACGGAATTGTCGAGTATCCCCTGATGCTGGTGGCTGCCTGCCTGTTGCGGCCAGTGGAAAACCCGGCAGCGGCCGGAAGGATCGCGGCCGGGGAGGTGACGACGCAGGTATCCGGTCGCATCGCGGGCTGGGCGCGCGAATTGTCCTGGCCAGCCGCGATCGCGCTGTACATTTTTGTAACGGGCACGATTCTGGTGAAGTTTGGGGTCGTAAGCACAGCGATCGTCTACGGCCTGTTGTTCGGAATTCCGGCCCTGTTCTGTTTTCAGGCCAAAGAGAGCCGCGTTCGTTTTGCCGGGATATTTGCGGCGACTGTTTTTGGTTGCGGAGCGTTCTCTGCTGACCGGAATGTCGTTGAAGTGGATCGCGGTTTCTTCGGCGTGACGCGGGTCAAGGTGGACCAGCTCCTTGGGCAACGGCTGTTGGTCAACGGAACGACGGTGCACGGAATTCAAAGTCTGCGGGGCGATCCGACCGAACCCTTGTCGTACTATCACCGGACCGGACCGATGGGAGATGTTTTTGGCGAATTGCCTCTCGGCACGTCAGACCACATCGGCGTGATCGGACTGGGTGCGGGCTCGATTGCGAGTTATGCACGCCCCGGCCAGACGTTTGTTTTTTTTGAAATCGACCCGGTGGTATGCCGGTTTGCCAGCGATCCCGAACTGTTCTGTTTTCTGTCCGAATCGGACGGTGATTGCCGTATTGTTGTCGGTGACGCCCGGGTTCAACTGAGACGACAACAGAACAAACGGGATCTGGCAGGTGCGGGTCCCCCTTTGCGAACTGTGGCGCATGATTATGGCGCCACGACGGGGGATACCGGGAGAGGAATCGATGCACCATTTGATTTGCTGATCCTTGATGCGTTCAGTTCGGACGCGATTCCAACTCATTTGATGACGCGGGAGGCCTTTCAGCTGTACCGCCAGAGACTTCAGCCCAATGGCGTTCTGGTGATTCACATTTCCAACAGCTTTCTGGACCTGGAACCGCTGGTGGCCGCACTGGGAGACGATGGCGGCTGGCATTCCCTGATTCGCAGGGACGTAACGGGAAAAGGCCAGGACGCGCTTCATGCCGGAAAAACATCGTCCATCTATGTGGCGTTGTCGCCGCACCGGATGGCACTGGAACCGCTGGCGGCAATGGGCAAGTGGCAGAATCTGCGCCGGGATGCCTCGAAGAAAGTCTGGACCGATGGGTGTTCCAGCCTGATGGACGTTATTCAATGGAATCGTTGAACCCGGAAACGGTCCCATTCCCGACCTTTTTTCCGATACCGTCGAAACCTGTCGTGATTGCCGGTACTAGCGGACCGGATTGACCTGATCCCAGTACTTTTTGAAATCGTCGTTCCAGGGCGGCATCT
>JBGSVU010000477.1:0-4306 GCA_041752775.1 Pirellulaceae bacterium
CGACACCCGCCGCGCTGGCGATGCCCTGCCACAGTCCGCCCTGAGCCATCCGCTGGGCGCCATGCCGTTCCAGGACATGGCCAATTTCGTGGCCGAGGACCGCGGCCAGCTGCCCGGCATGGGTAAACCGCCGGTACAGCGCCTCGGTGATGAAAACCTGCCCGCCCGGCAAGGCAAACGCATTGACAACCTGGTCATCGTCCAGCAGGTGAAACTCGAACGAGTAGGGAATCTGTTTGCCATCCTTTTGCAGACGGTGATACAGTGAGTTTACCAGTCGGGCGCCCATCTCCTGCACGATACGGGCGGCTTCGTAGTCGCTCGACAACCCTCCCATCTGGGCGGCCATCTGGGGAGCGGCCTCCAGCCCCATGCGAATTTCCATTTCGGTGGTGACGCCACCCACCCGCTGTTTTTCCCCCGTGATTTCATTGACCGTTCCGCTGGCCAGATAGTTCAGGAGCGAGAACCCGACAATCGCGGCTGCGATAATCAGTCGCAATTTGAACGCGGTCATGCCAGTACCAGTCCGCCGCTGTGGCTGGCGGTGGTCGTCATAGTCCTGATAATTGCTCACAAAAATATCTCCGGCAAGCTTTGGGGCAGGTCGATGTTGGGATGGCAGTTCGTTTCGGCCAGGGCCATTGTAGGCAGAAACCACTGGTTCGGGGGCATGGATTTTATCCGGATCTCACAGGCGCCGGGTTTTTTGGGGTTTGTAGCGGAGCGGCGCGAGCCGCCCGGTGAATCGGTAGCGGAGCCGCGCAAGCCGCCCGGTGAATCGGTAGCGGAGCGGCGCAAGCCGCCCGGTGAATCCACTATTCGGCGCCGCAACCGGATGGCTCGCGCCATTCCGCTTTAACCCTGACCCGATAACCTGCGTCTTTCCGGCGAAAGGTCTGTCGGTCTACGTCGTTCTACTATCCACCCAGGGACTGGGCGATTGACGCTGTCCGCTCGCACAACTCCTGCGCTGCCGTCAGCGAAGTCGCTTCGGCGACTGCACGGACGATCGGTTCCGTATTGCTGGGACGCACCAGCAACCAGCGGTCCGGCCAGTCCAGCCGCAACCCGTCCCGCTGGCTGGCCGTGGCGTCCGGGAATTTTTGCTGTAACCGGTCCAGCAATTCTGGCACATGCTCCCGCGCGACTGGGACCGTGGTTTTACAGATTTCGTAACGCGGAATCGCTGCGACCAGTTCGGCCACCGAAGCCTTTCGGGCTGCCATCGCGTCCAGTACCTGGGCCATGCCGACGAAACTGTCCCGCACGTATCCGACCCGCGGATCGATCGGTCCGCCGTTGCCTTCGCCGCCGTAAACCGCTTTTCGTGCGATCATTTCGCCAGTCACGTTCGCTTCTCCAACGGCGCTGAGTGAAAAAGAGCAACCGTGGCGCTCGGCCAGATCCGCAGCCATCCGCGATGTGGAACAATTTGTTACGACAGGACCCCGGTTCGTCGCCAGAACATGGTCCAGAACAATCGCCACCGTGTACTCTTCGCCGATATAGTTGCCGGTCGCGTCGATGATCGCGAGGCGGTCGGCGTCCGGATCCTGACAGAACACAACATCGGCACCTACCGAAAGACTTCGCTGTGCCACTCCGGCCAGATTCGTCGCCGTCGGTTCCGGCGGGTGAGCGAAATGGCCATCGGGCACATCTCCCACAATGTCGAACTCGCACCCGAGCGCCTGCAGCAGCAGGCGCCCCATGACCGATCCGGCTCCGTGATTGGCATCCAGCACGACGCGAAAGCGGCGCTGACGAATGCGTTCGACATCGACGGTCGCGAGGACTCTGGCCAGGTGGTGGCTGGTCGTGTCGGTCAGCAGGGAGAACTGGCCGGTCGCCTCATGGGTTTTCCAGACGGCCGCACTTCGCCTGTAACGGGCAATGACCGCAGCGCCTTCATCGGCAGAAATCACACGGCCATCGGCACCGAACAACTTGATGCCATTGTAGGGGGGAGGATTGTGGCTGGCGGAAATCTGGATTCCGCCGGCGGAGCGGGTTTCACGGACCAGAATTCCAACGGTGGGGGTCGCAGCCACGTCGGCGTACAGCACATCGAACCCGCTGGCCATCGCGGTTCCCGAAATCAGGTTCGCCAGCATCGGGCCGGTGCTGCGTCCGTCGCGACCGATCACAATGGGGCCGGGCGGTTCCAGTCCGGCCAGAAAAGCTCCCACAAAACGGATCGCCGCATCGGGAGTCAGCGACTGGCCGACGATGCCCCGCAACCCCGAAACGCTGATAATCAATTCGCTCAAACGTCTGCTCCCGAGTGAAAATCTGACTTTCCGGAAATGGTAGCCGATGCTGCCACGGCATGCCGTGCATTATTCCGGCCGGACTCAACCCGGCTTGGGGTGAACCCGCCGCATTGACTACAATCGTGGCCAGGCCAAATGCCCTTAAAGCATCCGCCCGCGTTATCTCTTTCACAGCTTAAACCCCTTCACCGATTCTCACAAATGGCCGGACCTGACAAAGCCGTCGCAAGCATCGCCGGTGCCGTACTCAATGGCGATTTGACGCCCGCTGCAGCCGACAACATCAAACGCTGGCTGACGGAACGGCGCTACCGCGACTCGGTCCCGGCCATCGAAGAACATATTGCCCGTAAAGACTGGAAAAAACTGGACGATGTTTTCTGGACGGTGATCCCGTTCGGGACGGGAGGTCGTCGCGGACGGATGTATCCTATAGGCAGCAACGCCATCAACGACCAGACGATCGGCGAGAGCGCCCAGGGGCTGGCGGATTATGTGCGCAGTACCAAACCGGGCGGCCCGTGGACTGCGGCGATTGCCTACGACACGCGTCATCGCTCGCGGGAGTTTGCGGAGCTGTGTGCCGGCATTTTTGTTGCCAACGGTTTCTCGGTTTACTTCATCGACGACTATCGCAGCACCCCCGAGCTTTCGTTTCTGATCCGCTACAAGCAGTGCGATTGCGGCATCATGGTGACGGCCAGCCACAATCCGCCCAGCGACAACGCGGTCAAGGTCTACTGGTCGTCAGGAGCCCAGCTGATCCCGCCCCACGACCGCGCGGTGATCACCCGGGTCCAGCAAGTCACGGAGATTCGTCGCACGCCCTTTGATGAGGCCCTGAAATCGGGCAAAGTCATCATGTGCCGTGACGAAACCGACAGGGCCCTGCTGCAGGAACATCTCAAGTACAGCTATCCGGGCCCGCGCGACCTGAAAATCATTTACTCGCCACTGCATGGTGTGGGTGAGTTCAACGTCCGGACTTTGCTGGAAAAAACCGGTTTCGCAAACCTTGAAATCTACGACCGGCACCGCCAACCCAGCGGGGAATTCCCCAACGTCCCTGGCAACGTCTCGAATCCGGAAAATGCTGCCGTTTTCGACGAAATCATCCACCGCGCGCGGTCGACTGGAGCCGAGCTGATTCTCGCCACCGATCCGGACTGTGACCGGATGGGAGCCGCCGCTCCCCTGACCGAAAACCCGGCCGGTGAATGGTCGACCTTCAACGGCAACCAGCTGAGTGCCCTGCTGTGCGAGTTTATCCTGCGCAAGGAGCGCGAGGCCGGACACCTGCACCGCGAAAAGTATGTGGTGACAACGCTGGTCACGACGCTGATGCTGAAACGGATCTGTGACGCCTATGGTGTGCGTTGCCTGAACAATAATCTGGTCGGCTTCAAGTGGATTTGCAGCGTGATGGACGAGATCGGTCCGGAGAATTTCCTGTACGGAACCGAAGAGTCGCACGGCTTTCTGGTGGGCGATTACTGCCGCGACAAAGATGGCGCAATTGCCTGCATGTTGATGAGCCAGCTGGCGGCGGAGGTCAAGGCCGGCGGCCATTCACTCTGGCATCAGCTGAACCAGCTGTATCGCAAATACGGATACCATGGCGAGCGACTGATCACGATCCAGATGGAAGGCAGCGACGGCATGGCCCGCATGAAACGGCTGATGAGTGCCTTTCGAACCAGCACCCCACGCTCGCTGGGCGGGTTGCGGGTCACCCGGTTGCGGGACTATCTGGCAGGAAAAATCACAACTCTCGTCGATGAATCGGTTACAACGCTGGATGGGCCACGGGATAACCTGGTGTTCCTCGATACGGTCGAAGACGGCAACTACATCGCCGCGCGACCGTCGGGAACCGAACCCAAAGTCAAATTTTACATGTTCACCTGGGTCCCGCCGGACAAAGTCCACGACCTGGCCAAAGTCGAAGCGGACATGGACCGGCGGCTGAGCGGATTCGAAACCGATTTGAACGCTTTTGCCCAGTCGGTCAGGTAACAGGGTACGATGGA
>JBGSVU010000478.1:0-8741 GCA_041752775.1 Pirellulaceae bacterium
AACGGTTCGCCACGGAACCAACCTGGAAATCGCCTGGTTCGACCAGACCCGGGCCCAGCTGAATCCGGACCAGACGGCCGAGGAAAACGTCGGGCAGGGAAATTCGACGATCACGGTGGGGAGCCGTTCCCGGCACGTGATTGGATACCTGCAGGATTTTCTGTTTTCGCCCGACCAGGCACGCAGTCCGATCCGTTTCTTTTCCGGTGGACAGCGAAACCGCCTGATGCTCGCGAAAATGTTTGCCCGCCCTGCCAACATGCTGGTGCTGGACGAACCAACCAACGACCTCGACAGCGAAACACTGGAACTGCTGGAAGCCAACCTGGTGGAATACCCCGGCACTGTGCTGTTGATCAGCCACGATCGCGAATTCCTGAACAACGTCGTGGGGAGCACCCTGGTTTTCGAAGGCGGCATCGTCCGGGAATATGTGGGAGGCTATGACGACTGGTTGCGTCAAAGTCAGCATCAGGGCGGAGTGAAGCCGAATGCTTCTGCTCCATCGCATGATTCCTCCGCCGGGCCTGTCGGAAAAAAAATGGCTGAGACCGGGCCGGATTCCTCACGGAAAAAAAAATTGGGCTTTCGCGAACAACGTGAACTTGACCAGCTGCCTGGTTTAATCGACCGGCTGGAGACGAAACAGGCCGAAATCCATGCGATGATGGCGACAGACGATTTTTACCGACAGCCAGCGGAGAAAATTGCGGAAGTAGCTGCTCAGCTGGAAAAAATTTCGAATGAAATCGGCCTGGCCTGGCAGCGTCTGGAAGAACTGGAACAGTCCACGGTGCATTAATGTCTGCCGCGACAACCGGGCCGTTGATATACCCGCGAGAGCGGCGCCAGAAACGCAGTTGAATTAGCCGCGATAGCGGCGGCAGAAGAAAGGTTGATTCAGCCGCGATAGCCGCAACAGAAAAAGGTTAATTGAGCCATGATAGCCGCGGCAGAAAAAATGGTTGATTCAGCCGCGATAGCGGCGGCAGCCATTAGCTGCGGGTGGAATCGGCGCAGCCGATGGAACCCGCAGACCGCGCCCTAAAAAACCCCCCATCAGCCGCGAAAGCGGCGGCAGAACGCCTCTGTTGCCGCTGTCGGATCTTCCCGGGCAGAGCACTGCGGGTTTCGCCGGTTGCACCCGCAGCTATTCGCTGTCGCCGCTATCGCGGCTGGAATATGGTTACCGCTCCGAATTCCAACTTGCAAAACCGTTCCGAATTCCAATCTCTTCAACCGCTACGTACCCGATTCTTTGCCGCTGTCGCACGCTCGATGATTGCCGCCACGGCGCAGTTACAATTTAGCCACCGAGACCTGGCCGCAGCTGTTAACCGACTTTTTCGACACCGCATTCGGGTTGCTGGGTTACAGGCAGGTTGGCTGATTCGTTGGGAACAAGGCAGAGAAATTTCAGCGGTTGATCGCCGCTGTTGCGGAACTGGTGGATTTCATCCGGAGCCACATACACGACGTCACCAGCCTGGATCGGATGAATCTGGTCACCTTCGGCGATGGTTCCCCGTCCTTCCAGAACAAAAACTTCGTGTTCGTAGGGGTGGGAATGCCGTGGGGTAAAACCGCCCTGGGCAACTTCGAATTGCCGCATGGCAAAATTGGGAGCCCCCTCTCTGGCACCAATCAGCCAGCGAACCTGGCATCCGCTGGAACCTGGCATCGTGACGGGTTGCTGATCGACCGAATCGTATGGAGAAATTTTCATGGGGAATCCAGTTGGGGGCCCAAACAACTGATATGGAACATTCCATCGACATTGTACCCGGCAGGTAAAACTGTGGGCAGTTGGCTGGGCCTCGCAGTGGTATGGGGCCAGCGACACCAGGTCATTGCGACATCTGGACAGCTGCACCGGACCGGGCGACTGAGCCGGTTCGCAATGGACCGCCCGCTGGGTTCCGTCGGGAAGTTGTGACGCTGCAGCGCCGAAGTCCCCGCAATTGGTATTGCCGCGAGGAGCGGAATGCCGATGCCTTTCGGAGTTCCTGAACTTTTTGCAAGTTGACGGCTCCGGTTCCGGAATCAGTCATTGCGTTGATTGTCAGAATGCAGTATTTTTTGGTGAATTCCGCAGGGATTTCGCAGTCAGCACTGGTGCTGGCTTTTTTCAGGCCCGAGTTTGTGAAAAAATTCACAAGCGGCAGGGTGGGTCCCGTTGCAGAATTGAGCCAAAATCGCCCACTTCAATATCGGGCGACCCATCACAGTATCGTTCTGCGGAAATTCCAAAAACCGGATCTGCGACCAAAATGGCAATCCACTACACGATCCAGAAGGGCCTGAACCTGCCGATTGCCGGCGAGCCCGTTCAGGACATCAAAGACGGCCCGGAGATTTCGAGCGTCGGAATCGTCGCCGATGATTTCGTTGGGATGAAACCGACCATGCTGGTCCAGCCGGGCGACCGCGTGAAATCGGGACAGCCCGTTTTCGCGGACAAGAAGACAGAAGGTGTGATTTACACCTCCCCGGCGGCAGGAGTAGTTCACGCCGTCAACCGCGGGGACAAACGGCGCTTCCAGTCAATCGAGATTCGGGTCGATGGCAATGAGGCGGAGAAGTTCCGCAGCTGGAACAACCTCGACGAAATCACCCGCGAAGCGGCCACCGGCCAGTTGCTCGCCGCCGGATTGTGGCCGGCTCTTCGGACGCGGCCCTACAATCGCGTACCCGTTCCCCATACCGAACCGCACAGCCTGTTCGTGACCGCGATGGATACGAATCCGCTGTCGGCCGAGCCGGAGTTGATCATCAGCCAGAACGAAGAGGCTTTTTCGGCGGGCCTGCAGGTACTTTCGCGGTTGACCGAAGGCAAGGTCTTTCTGTGCACGCGAAACGATTCCCGGATTCGCAAGCCGTCGGAGGCGCGGATAGTTCATGCGTCTTTCGAAGGCCCCCATCCTGCCGGGCTGCCGGGCACGCACATCCATTTGCTGGACCCCGTCGGGCCGAAGAAGACTGTCTGGTTCATTGGTTATCAGGATGTGATCGCGGCGGGGGAGTTGTTCACGCTGGGCCAGATGCGCAACGAACGGGTTGTGGCGATCAGCGGACCTCTGGCACCGAAACCGGGGCTGTACCGGACCCGACTGGGGGCTGCTCTGGACCAGTTAGTGGGCAAGGTACCTGCGACCACCCGTGTTGTATCGGGTTCGGTGCTGTCGGGTCGAACCCGGGCCGAGCCGGTGGGTTTTCTGGGCCGTTATCACAATCAGGTGACGCTGCTGAAAGAAGGCAATCAACGCGAGTTCCTCGGGTGGCAAAAGCCCGGCGGTGACCGTTTTTCGGTGACGAAGGCCTTTCTCGGCGGATGGATGACCCCGGGCAAATACCGGTTTGACACCAATCTCAACGGCAGCCATCGCGCGATGGTTCCCATCGGTGCCTATGAGCGCGTGATGCCGTTGGACATTCTGCCGACCCAGTTGTTGCGCTCGCTGCTGGTGGGTGACACCGAAAATTCCCAGGCGCTGGGCGCCCTGGAGCTGGACGAAGAAGATTTGGCGCTGTGCACTTTTGTATGTCCCGGAAAGTATGACTACGGCAAAGTCCTGCGAGACAACCTGACTACGATTGAAAAAGAAGGCTGATCAAATCCATGATCCGAAAAATGCTCGATCGCATTGAGCCGATGTTCAAGCCGGGTGGAAAGCTGGAGAAGCTTTACCCGCTGTACGAAGCCAATGACACGTTTCTGTTTTCGCCTGACGAAGTCACGCATGGCAAAACACATGTCCGCGATTCGCTGGACCTGAAACGCATGATGAGTATGGTGATTGTAGCGCTGATCCCATGCATATTGATGAGTTGGTACAACACCGGTTACCAGGCCCAGAAAATCTACGCGGCCAACAGTTCCCTTTTGCCTGGCGATTCCGCCGGGGTGATGGGAGCCCTCTGGAATGGGCACTGGCGGCTGGATGTACTCGATTTTCTCGGTGTGACGTGGCAGGACAGTCCCGGGAAGTTCCTTTCTCCAGGCAGCCTGATCGGATGTTCGCTGCACGGCCTGCTCTACTTCCTGCCAATTTACCTCGTGACGATGGTCGTCGGCGGGTTGTGCGAAGTGGTTTTCAGTGTGATCCGGAAACACGAAATCAACGAAGGATTTCTGGTCACGGGGATGCTGTATCCGCTGACGCTGCCGCCGGACATGCCGCTGTGGCAGGTGGCGATCGGGATTGCATTTGGCGTCGTGGTGGGCAAGGAGATTTTCGGCGGGACTGGCAAAAACTTTTTGAATCCGGCCCTGACCGCCCGTGCCTTTCTGTATTTCAATTTCGCGCCCGAGATCAGTGCGGACAAGGTCTGGACGACGGTGGACGGTTTTTCCGGAGCGACCGCCCTGGGTCAAATTGCGATGGCCAAAACCGGGTCGGTTGCGGAAGCCGTCGCATCGATGCCGGGCGTTGCAGCGGGGACCACATGGTGGGACTGTTTCATCGGCAATATTCATGGTTCCCTTGGCGAGACATCGACGCTCTGTTGTCTGATCGGTGCAGCGATTCTGATTGCCACGCGGATCGGCAGCTGGCGAATCATGGCGGGTGTGACCCTCGGCGTGGCCGCTCTCTCAAGTTTTCTCTGGGTCTTGCCCTTTGATGGAGCCGTTTACAACATCGCGCCGTGGTGGCATTTCGTGGTGGGTGGGCTGGCGTTTGGAACTGTTTACATGGCGACCGATCCGGTATCGGCGTCGATGACCGAAACGGGAAAATGGGTCTACGGTTTTCTGATCGGCGTGATCACGGTGGTGGTTCGCACGATCAATCCGGCCTTTCCGGAGGGAATCATGTTGGCGATTCTGTTCGGAAACCTGTTTGCACCCCTGATTGATTACTTTGTTGTCCAGGCCAACATCAAACGAAGGGTCGCCCGTTATGCAGCGTGACAGCATCACCAACACGATTGTGGTTGCGACCGTGCTCTGCCTGGTCTGTTCGCTGCTGGTATCAACAGCAGCCATCCAGTTGCGGGACAAGCAGCAGACCAATGCGGAAGTTTTCCGCAAGCGGAATGTATTGCAGGTCGCGGGGCTGAGTATGGAAGAAATCGAAGCTGGCGGTGGCGTCCAGCAGGTTTTTGAGCAGCGGGTCAGGGACATGATCGTGGACTTGCGCGACGGCACGGTGGCCGGCGAGAAACTGGCCGAGGCGATGGGAATGGAAACGTCCGCAGTCGCCGACGCGATCGCCAAATACGATCCGGTCAAGGCCGGCAAGGACGCCGAGTTGACCCCGGAACTGGGAACGGCGTTTCCCAACAAAAAGCAGGACATTGCCGGGATTGGAAAAGGGCGGGAAAATTTCGCCCATGTTTACCGCTATGCCGCCAGCGAATCGGACGCGCCCAAATGGATTTTCCCGATTCGGGGGCGCGGGTTGTGGTCCATGTTGCGGGGCTTCATCGCACTGGAATCCGACCTGCAGTCGGTCGCCGGCATCACCTATTACGAACACGCTGAGACACCCGGGCTGGGGGGCGAAGTCGACAATCCCAACTGGAAAGCCAAATGGCACGGGAAAAAAGTTTACGGCCCCGCCGGTGAAGTTCAGTTGAAAGTTGCGAAAGGGGCCGCCGAGTCCGGTGACCCTTATGCGATCGATGGATTGTCCGGCGCGACCATCACCTCCAATGGCGTGACCAACATGATCGAGTTCTGGATGGGGGAAGACGGCTTTCGCCCGTTTGTGGAAAACAGGAAATCTGGTGACAGCCAGAATCCACCCGCAGAATAACAGGGCAGTGAGAATAACAGGGCAGGAACTGAAACCGGTCCGTGACTGAGGTTTTCGGAAAAAAATTCATGGCTACCAAATCGACACCCACCGAGTTGTTGCTGAATCCCGTATTCAAAAACAACCCGATTGGTTTGCAAATACTCGGCATCTGTTCGGCGCTGGCGGTAACGACCCAGATGAGCCAGGCGCTGATCATGTCTCTGGCGGTAACGCTGGTGACCGGATGTTCCAATGCCGCGGTGGCGGCCATCCGCGACCGGATTCCCGGCAGCATCCGGATCATTGTCCAGATGACGATCATCGCCTCCCTGGTGATGGTGGTGGACCAGGTACTGAAGGCCTATGCCTTTGAGACCAGCCAGAAGCTGTCGGTTTTTGTCGGGTTGATCATCACCAACTGCATCGTGATGGGCCGGGCTGAGGGGTTCGCCATGCAGAACAACGTGGTTGACAGTTTTCTGGACGGGATCGGCAATGGGCTGGGTTACAGCGTGGTTTTGATGCTGGTGGCCTTTTTCCGGGAACTGCTCGGATCGGGCAAACTGTTCGGTGCCGTGATATTCCCTGTGTGGGATCCGGCGACCCAGACGGGCTGGTTCACTCCCAACGGACTGATGCTGCTGTCACCGAGTGCGTTTTTCCTGATCGGTTTTCTGATCTGGATTTTGCGAACATGGAAACCGGAACAAATTGAAAAGGCCTAGGCAACCATGGAATACATGCTCGACATTTTCCGGCTGTTTTTGCGCTGTGCGTTTTATGAAAATCTCGCACTCGTCTATTTTCTGGGAATGTGTACCTTTCTGGCGGTTTCCAAAAACGTCAAAACGGCACTGGGCCTGGGCGTTGCCGTCATCGTTGTTCAGGCGATTACGGTGCCGGTCAACAATCTGATTTTCCAGTATGTGCTGAAAGAGGGGGCCTATTTTGTGCCCCAGAATCTGGAGTTCATCGGACTGATCTGTTACATCGGTGTGATTGCGGCCATTGTTCAGATTCTGGAGATGGTGCTGGACCGGTTTTTCCCGCCGCTCTACAACGCCCTCGGGATTTTCCTGCCCCTGATTACGGTCAACTGCGCGATCCTCGGCGGAACGCTGTTCATGGTCCAGCGGGAATACGACTTTGTGGAAAGCTGTGTTTACGGAGTCGGATCGGGATTTGGATGGGCCGTGGCGATCGCGGCGCTGGCGGGGATTCGCGAAAAGATGAAATACAGCGATGTGCCCGCCGGGTTGCGCGGTTTGGGGATCACATTCATTACGGTTGGATTGATGGCTTTGGGCTTTATGGCGTTTTCCGGGATTTGATCCGGCCGTCGGCTCATGCAGTGGAGTTGTTTTCCGGATTTTCGGTTCATTCAGAAGTTTGGTGCTTGAATGGAAATTTTGTTGCCAGTCCTGTTGTTCACGGGCGTCGTTCTGGCGCTGGTGGCGATGATTCTTGTGGCCAAAAAGTTTTTGGTCAGCAGTGGCGATGTGAAAATCATGGTCAACCACCAGAAAGAAATCTGCGTTCCGGCAGGTGGCAAGCTGATGGGGGCCCTCGCGGATGCGGGCATTTTCGTTTCCTCGGCCTGTGGTGGCGGCGGAACCTGTGCCCAGTGCAAGGTGAAGGTTTTTGAGGGCGGCGGCGATATCCTGGCCACGGAAAAAAACCACATCAACAACCGGGAAGCCAAAGAAGGGCTGCGGCTGAGTTGCCAGGTCGCCGTCAAACAGAATATGACGATCGAAGTCCCCGAAGAGGCCTTTGAAACCAAAAAGTGGCTTTGTACCGTTCGTTCCAACCAGAATGTCGCCACCTTTATCAAGGAACTGGTCCTCGAGTTGCCTGCTGGCGAAGAAGTCGATTTCAGGGCCGGCGGTTACATCCAGATCGAGTGCCCGCCGCACACCGTTGAATACAAGGACTTCAGTATCGAAGAACGGTTCCGCGAGGACTGGGACAAATACAACGTCTGGCAATTCAAATCGGTGGTTGAGGAACCGGTCTTCCGTGCCTACTCGATGGCCAATTACCCCGGCGAACAGGGGATCATCATGCTGAACGTCCGCGTGGCTTCGCCGCCGCCGCGGATGCCCGACGTTCCGCCCGGCAAGATGTCGTCCTACATTTTTGGACTGAAACCTGGCGACAAGGTCACGATTTCAGGTCCCTATGGCGAATTTTTCATCAAGGATACCGACGCCGAAATGGTCTATATCGGTGGGGGTGCCGGGATGGCTCCGCTGCGCAGCCACATTTTTGAGCTGTTCAAACGGATCAAAACAGGCCGCAAGGTTTCCTACTGGTACGGCGGTCGCAGCCTGCGGGAGCTGTTCTACGTGGATCATTTCCGGCAGATTGAAAAGGATTTTCCGAATTTCAAATTCAACATCGCGCTGTCCGAGCCGATGCCGGAAGACAACTGGACGGGTTACAAGGGCTTTATTCACCAGGTGCTGTACGACGAATACCTGAGCAAGCATGAAGCACCCGAAGATATCGAGTATTACATCTGCGGCCCCCCCATGATGAACGCCGCAGTATTCAAAATGCTGGATGGACTGGGAGTCGAACCGGAAAACATCGCCTACGACGATTTCGGCGGCTGATTCTCCAGAACCCGGGCTGGCTGGCCCGCAACTTTTGCGACGCCCGACACGAACATTCCGTGCGGGCGCACTGCAAAATGGCGGAACCGCTGGAGCACCAGACGCATTATCCGTTCGTCGAATCCGTAACTCGCAGCTTCACACAGAAATCCCAGCAGACGGGTTCGCGACCGGCGGCCATTCGAAGCGGGCTGGCCAGAATCTCTTCCTGGCCGCTTTCGGTGACCACAATTTCCAGTCGACAACCCACCGGGAAATGCGGGCACAGCCACAACTGGCTGCCGTCGGGCAATTCAGCCCAAAGCGCTGGCCATGTGATTTCGGGTGAATCCTGCGGGCGCTGTGGATCAGCAACGGGTTCGATTTGCCATTTCAGCGGCTG
>JBGSVU010000479.1:0-9274 GCA_041752775.1 Pirellulaceae bacterium
AACTCCGGCTCGAAAGCTCCGGATGTCGCGAGGTGCCAGGAAACCAGCAGCAGCCGTTCGGGATGATCCCCCAGCAATTTCAGCCCCCGCTCTCCCAGCAGGTTCTGGATATCCTCGACACTGGCGTTCTCTGCAATCGCCAACTGTTGGGGCAGCCAGCGAACCGCGTCCAGTTCATGAAACTGGACACGCGACGTCCCGGTGGCATCGACCCGCACCAGGTGGCATCCGCGCGCTCCGCTCTCGCCCTGCCCGCGACCCTGCGGAGTGCCGGAACGCACCAGCACGGTCGCAGTCCGTTCGGTGACCGATGGCACGTGTCCTCCACCCACCGCCCAGTAGCGGATGTTTTTGGCCAGGGAAGTGCCACTGTCGATACCGCCACAAGTCAGGGCGACTGGCCACGGCGCCGTGGATTCGACCATGAAATCACTGGTCGTATTGCGACGCGAATCGTATCCCGCTCCGACCACAGTCGCCAGCTGTTTGCCGCGCCGCTGAAAAGTCGCTTCTTCGATCACCGACGCCGTAAACGTCACGACGTTGTCCGGCAATTCGACTCCGGTCGGCCAGCGGTCGGGGTGATCGGTCTCGCCCGCGGCCCAAAAGACCTGAATGCCCTTTTCGCGCAGTCTTTCGAACTGGTGCAGAAGAAAAGCCGCCGGACGACAACTGCCCAGTTCCGATTCAAAGAGGTTCCCCGCCAGCAGGACGAAATCCACTGCTTCGGTCAGCGCCAAATCAAAGAAACGGGTGGCGGCGGTGTAAGGTGCATCGGCAATCGTCGCACGCAGATGCGCCGGAATGGCGACCAGATTCCGCATCGGCTGGTCCAGCCGGAAATCGGAACCGTGCAGAAAACGAAAAGGTTCTGACATGACTTTCCTCCCTGATAATGTCAGCGGACCATTGTGGCGGCCCTGTGATCGTCACGGCACAATCGCCGCAACGAACAAAATCCTATCCCATCCATCCCCAGCCTCAAATAGCACTCGCCAATCCGGCTCCAACTGAGGTTTGCAAAAAAATCGGGATGGGTGACAATGTCGCCAAAGCCATTCCGTCAGAAGCGCCGGCCGGCAGATGTTTTCCGCTTCCCCCCTCCGACGACAAGGGAATGGGTGCGCGCCGGCCGGATCGGGACCGGATCGATTGAGGCATGGGTCAACCCGGGCCCAGCCGGGCAGGCACGCTGTTTTCTGCGCAGCGGACTGGCCGTTTTCAGGCAGTGAACGACCGGCGGATGCAACGATTCCCGGTGGGTGCGCCTGGATGGTGTCCGGGCACCGGGCGAGCGGATACGCGGAAGGATTTTCACCAAACCCAACCAAATCCGCTCAGCTACAGATTCCCGCGGCGTTCCTGTTCCAGCTCAAGCGACTCAAAAAGCGCCTTGAAGTTGCCTTTGCCAAACGACTCGCTTCCCCGCCGGCAAATGATTTCAAAAAACAGTGTCGGACGGTCTTGCAGCGGTTTGGTGAAAATCTGCAGCAAATATCCCTTGTCGTCGCGATCGACGAGAATGCGCAGATCCTTGACACCCTCTACGTCCTCCCGGATCTCCCCGACGCGGTCCCAGACCGTTTCGTAATAGGTTTCGGGGATCCTCAGGAAATCGACGCCGCGTGATCGCAGTCGGCCAACAGTGTGCAGTTCGTCTTTGGTCAGCAGCGCCAAATGCTGAATGCCAGGCGTGTCGTTGTGCCAGTCCAGATACTCCTGAATCTGGCTTTTCCGCTCGCCCGCTGCCGGTTCGTTGATCGGAATCTTGATCAACTCGCGGCCGCTGTCCATCACTTTGCTCATCAGGGCCGAGTATTTTGTACTGATGTCCTTGTCATCAAAATGTTTAAACAGTTTGAAGCCAAGTACTTCCGCATACCAGTCGACCCAGTAGTCCATCTTTCCCTCATGGACGTTGGCCACGCAGTGATCGACGTAAAACAGTCCCACTTCGTTCTTGCGGTTGTAGTCGTTGATGGCCAGCTCGTCCATTTTCCGGAAACCGGGCATGAACAACCCGCCGGCCTTGACCTTGTCGAGGGCATATCCACCTGTTCGCGAAACGAACGAGTGCCAGACACGGCCCATCGCCTTGATCCCCGCCGACACCACAGTGCCATGCGCGTCGCTGACCGTTCGCGGTTCATAAGCGGATTCGGCGCCATTTTTCAGCGCCTCCCGCCAGGCGACTTCGGCGTCTTCGACCGAAAAGCAAATGTCCTTGATCCCGTCGCCATACAGCCCGCATTCCTTTTGTGCCGGATGGTCGGGAGTCAGTCCGGTGGTGATCAGAAAACGAATGTTGCCCTGGGTCAACAGGTAACTGGCGGTGTCCCGGCTGCCGGTCGTCAAATCGGAGATCTGTTCGATTTCGAAACCGAAACTCTGCGCGTAAAAATAGGCCGACTGTTTGGCGTTGCCGACGTAAAACTGGACGTAATCAACGTCAATCAGCTTCAGCGGATCGTCGGCTCTCGCTGCCTTGGCAACAGTGTCCGGCTTGCTCGCAGTACTCATGTTCCATACTCTCCCAATGATCCAGATTCCGAAAAACTGTTTCGTTCCCACCGCGCGACTGCCTCGGGACACGGGACCGGTGCCCCCGGATGAGCCTTTGGCGCTGTGCCTCTGCAATTGAACCATGCCCGGCGATTCCGTCAACCACGGGGCCGTCCGGGGCGGGGATTGCTGGCGGCAGTCCGGGGGAGCCACCTGATGAATCTCCCAGTGAACTGGCCGGCAATCGTTCCGGCGGATGTGTTTTCCCAACCCTTAAACTTTCTGCAACAGGCGGCACCCACCAGGAATAGTATCCGCCCGGCCGCATCCTGGACAAATCCTGATTTCTGCCTGGCCCATGGTTTTTCCGGACAAAATCTGGAAAACCCGACTGGATCAATGCCGGTCCTCCTCCCCAAAGGCAATTGCTTTGATTAAGATTTCAGGGTCGGCGCGGCCCTTGCTGGCAAGTCAGAATCCTTTGGCTTCGTTTGTCATTTTCCATACGTTTTGGAGGTATTATCCATGTCCGAAAAAAAATCGGGAGCGAATGTCGGCAGGACACTTCGTCTGACAGTTCTGTTGTTGATCCTGTTCGTGATGGCCGGCGTATTCCTGTACGACCGTTTTGTCGTTCGCCCTGCCAATGAAAAGAAGCTGAACGCGGTGCTGGAATACATCGACAAGAATTTCGATGGATTGACCAAAGACAAACTGGAAGAGCAAATTGGATTCAAGGCCGCAACCCAGAACAAGGAAGGGGAAGCCGAAATTCACACCTACCGCTACGGGGGAGCCCTGCCGTTTCTGCCGGCCACCAACCTGTTCGTTCGCTACGAGAACAATCTCTACATCAAACACAGTGGTGAGCTGGGCCGGGTCAGCACCGCTGCGGTTGCGGATGAGTTCAAACACCCACCCGCCCAGCCAGTCAAGAACATCCCTGCTCCTGCCGTTCCGATGGGCGCTGGTACCTGATTGTTCGGGCACCTGACTATTACAGACAGTTCTCAGACGACGGTCCCAACGGCCGTCGTCTTTTTATTCCCAGTCAGACAATCAACTCACCCGGCACCGGGGGCCGCGCGGCATAAAAAACGGAAACTGGGTTTCAGAAAATGCCCAACTGGTCGCGGGCGTCCTCGGTCATCATGTCCTGGGTCCAGGGCGGATCCATCACGACCTTGACGTGAACTTCAGCCACCTGCTCCAGCTCACCAGCAAACTGCTTGCTCTGTGAGACCAGCTGGGGACCTGCCGGACACATCGGGCTGGTCATTGTCATTTCAATGTTCACATCGAATTTTTCCGGGTCACTCGCCGCCGGAACGACATCGACGACATAGATCAGCCCCAGATCGACGATGTTGACGAACAACTCCGGATCGATGACTTTTTTCAGTTTTTCACGAACGGTGTCTTCGTGCAAAGTTGCCATGTCAATTTACCTCAAAATCCCATCTTGCCGGTTGCTGTCAGGTTAACGGTTCAAACAAACCTCGATATTTCCGTCGACTACCCGGACGTCGTGCGTTCCGGTTGGCTGGGTGGCCGGCATGCACAGTGGCCGGCCGGTTCGCACGTCAAATCTCGCTCCGTGCCGGGGACACTTGATCTCGAAGCAGTGGTACTCACCGTCCGACAGCGTCCCGCCGTCATGCGAACAGACATCGTCCAGACAGAACAGTTTACCACCTTCCCGAAACAGTATCACCATCTCGCCTGCGACTTCCACCAGCAGTTTGTCTCCCTCTGCCAATTCGTCGTCGCTGGCCGCAAACTGAAATCCGGTCATCTGGACAGTGTTCCTTCCATTGCAGTGTGTTCTCCTGAATCTGGCTGTTTCCCCGCAAAAACTGGCGGAACTGTTCCGCGCAGCCTTTACGCATACTCGCGAACTCGGCGGGCAATCGCCAATGCCAGTGCATCCCGCACCGACTCGATGGTGACCCGGTCAAAAACCTGCTGGAAAAATCCGGTCACAATCATCTGGATCGCTTCGGTTCGCGTAAAGCCACGCGAACGGGCGTAAAAAATCAGCTCTTCATCGACCCGGCCACTGGTGCTGCCATGGGTGCAGCGCACATCGTCGGCCTCGATTTCCAGACCGGGAATCGAATCCGCCCGGGCTGTACGCGACAACAGCAAATTGTCGTTCCGCTGGTAGCCGTCGGTTTTGTGCGCCCCCTTGTCGACCTTGATCATGCCGCGCCATACGGTCCGCGAACTGTCCTGCAGCGCGGCCTTGTACAAAAAGTCGCTGTGGCACGACGGGGCGCGGTGGTGCTGCAGCGTGTGCAGCGACTGGTGCTGGCGATCTTCAGTGAACATCACTCCGTTCACACGACAGTCCGCACCCTCGCCGACCAGTTCGACATGCTGGTTGACTTTGGACAACCGCGATCCCAGAGCCCCCACGGTCCACTGAATGGACGCGTCCCTGCCGACGACGGCTTTCTGGTGCCCGAAATTCCAGACTCCCTTGCCCCAGTTCTGCAGGGTGACGACCCGCAAATGCGCCCCATTGCCGACCATCATGCCGGCCGCACCGCAATGAAATCCCGCAGACGATTCCGTGGGACTGCCCATTTCCGTCAGCAGGGTCGCTTCTGCACCGTCCTCCAGAATCACCAGCAAGTGCGAGGTATCGACGCCGCCATCAGTCATGGCCGTTTTCACATGCAGCGGCCGGGAGATCGCAACGCCGCGCGGCACGTACAACACCGCTCCCGAATTCCAGAACGCCCCGTGCAGTGCGGCAAACCGGTCGTACCCTGAATCAAAATTGCGGTTCATGAACCAGGGTTTCAGCAAGTCCCCGCTGGTGTTCAACAAGTCAGGTAACGAGCCGAACAGAACGCCTTTTTGGGCGAGTTCGGGATCGAGTTCGTTAACGCGCACGGTTCCATCGAGCGTGGAAAACTGGCCGCACAATTCGACGCCTTCCTTCAGCAACGCGGCAGGCATCGGGTCCGTCGACGCATTTTCGCCAGCAGCAAACTGGTCCAGGCGCAATCCGCGGACGTCGGTGCGCATCCACTCTTCATCACGGCTGCTCGGCCAGGAGAGATTCTGAAAGGCCTCCCACGATTTCATGCGCATGTCGCGTGCCCAACCGGGCTCCTGCACGCCGTCGAGGAGCCGTGTGAATGCCGCTTCGCCAAACTGACTGCTCTTTTGAGTAGCCGAAACCATGACAACTCCAACAGGATTTCTGATTTTCGATTTAATGATGTTTCAAACGCTTCGGACCAGGGGCTGGCAAATCAGTGACTGGCCCAAAGCAGAACTTTACGAGTCCTGCGGCAGTGGGCCCCCTCACTGGTCCCCTGTCCGGTGTTCCAACAGGCGATGTGCCAGTTCCCTGAGGCCCTTTACGGTCGGTCTATCCAACCGAGCCTTCCATTTGCAGCTGAATCAGCCGATTCAGTTCGACGGCGTATTCCATCGGCAATTCCTTGACCAGCGGTTCGATGAAACCATTCACGATCATCGTGCTCGCTTCCGCTTCGCTCAACCCGCGACTCATCAGGTAAAACAGCTGCTCTTCGCCTATCCGGGAAACGCTGGCCTCGTGTCCGATGCTGACATCCTGTTCCATGATCTCGATGTACGGGTAGGTGTCGCTGCGGCTTTCCGGATCGAGAATCAAAGCGTCGCAAACCACGTTGCATTTCGAATTGACGGCCCCTTTTTCCACCCGGGCCAGCCCGCGATAGCTGCTGCGGCCTCCGTTTTTGGAAATGCTTTTTGAGATAATCTGGCCGGTGGTGTTGGGGGCGACGTGGACCAGTTTGGCACCCGCGTCCTGGTGCTGTCCCTTGCCGGAAAAAGCGATCGACAGGATTTCTCCGCGCGCCCCGGGCTCCATCATGTAGACAGCCGGATATTTCATCGTCAGGTGGCTGCCGAGGTTGCCGTCGACCCATTCCATCACAGCATCCTGATAGGCAAACGCCCGCTTGGTGACCAGATTGTAGATGTTGTTGGCCCAGTTCTGGATGGTGGTGTACCGGCAGCGGGCGCCTTTCTTGACGACCACTTCGACCACCGCAGAGTGCAGGCTCTCGCTGGAATACATCGGAGCCGTACAGCCCTCGACGTAATGCACCTGGGCGCCTTCGTCGACAATGATCAGCGTCCGTTCGAACTGCCCCATGTTTTCGGCGTTGATCCGGAAATAGGCCTGCAGCGGAAAATCGATTTTCACGCCTTTGGGAACGTAAATGAACGAACCACCCGACCAGACGGCGGAATTGAGTGCCGCAAACTTGTTGTCTTCACTGGGGATAATCGTGCCAAAGTACTCCCGCAACAAATCGCTGTGTTCGCGCAGCGCGGTGTCGGTGTCGGTAAACAGCACACCCTTGTCGGCGAGATCTTCCTTGAGCGATCCGTAGATGACTTCGCTTTCGAACTGGGCTTTCACGCCCGACAGATACTTCCGTTCGGCTTCCGGAATCCCCAGTTTCTCAAACGTCTCCTTGATTTCGTCGGGGACTTCTTCCCAGGTCCGACCCTGTTTGTTGGTCGGTTTCAGGTAGTAGTAGATGTCCTGGAAATCGAGTGAGATGTCGCCGCCCCAGGTGGGCATCGGCTTGGACTGAAAGATCTCAAGTGCTTTCAGCCGGAAGTCCCGCATCCATCCCGGTTCGTTTTTCATTTCCGAAATCTGGGCCACGATCTCCGCGTCGATCCCCTTGCGGGCCTTGAACACGGCAGTGGACTGGGTACGGAAATTGTATTTGTTGATTTCGCCTACGGCGTCGTTCTGGTTGATGTCGGTGGCCATTTCGTGCTTTCCTGATTGTAAATTGTCGGCCGGTTCATACCTGCCGGAATGTTTTGCCGTCCGGCGTCAAATCGTGCCGGCGTTAAATCGGGTCTGCGCCAAACCGTTCCGGCGCCCAACCGCGGCTGCGCTAAACTGTGGCCGCTGCTTTTTCCGCCACGATCGCATCGTTCTGCGCGGCCAGCTCGGGGTAATCCCGGCGAATCCGTTCGTATCCGCGGGTGTGCAATTCGTCGGCCAGTTCGCGTCCACCCGTCTCAACAATCTTGCCGCCGAGAATCACGTGGGTGAAATCGGGTGGGTTGTGTTCCAGCAGCTTGTCGTGGTGCGTGATGATCAACAGCCCCATTTCCTTGCCACCGATCTCGGCAATACTCTGGCTGGCCAGCCGGACCGCGTCGGCATCCAGCCCGCTGTCGGTTTCGTCCAGAATGGCAAACCGCGGTTGCAGCATGGCGAGCTGGAGGATTTCCGCCCGTTTCATTTCTCCGCCGGAAAATCCATCGTTCACATAGCGGCGGGCAAACTCGGCATCCATCTGCAACTGGCTCATCCGCGATTTCAGCTCATTGCGAAATTCGCGCATCGGCATCAGCTCTTCGCCCTCCTTGCGATCAGGATTGCGGACATTTGTTGCCGCGTGGCGAAGGAAATCGGCCAGCTTGACGCCCGGAATCGCAACCGGTCGCTGGAATGCCATGAAAATGCCGGCACGGGCCCGCTCGTCGGCTTCCATCTCCAGCAGGCTCTGGCCGTTCAGCAGGATATCGCCACGGGTGACCGAATAGGACGGATGGCCCATGATGACCAGGCCCAGCGTACTTTTTCCGGAACCGTTCGGTCCCATCAGGGCATGGGTCTCGCCCCGACGAAGCGTCAGGTTGACCCCGCGCAGAATCGGTTTGCCTTCGATTTCGACGTGCAAGTCCCTGATTTCCAGTGTATCGATCATTGCTCTTTTTCTTTCTGAAAAACGGTTTCCAGTGAGTCAGCTGTTGGGCGACTGCTTTTGACTGATTTGTGACTATTCGGTGATGACTGTCCGGTGACGATTATTTGGTGACGATTATTCGGTGACTGGCACATAGGTGCAACTTCCGTCGGCTGCGTGGCACCGGCATTCCGCCAGTCGCATCGGCACGCCAGCCATCTGGGACAACATCCGGGTTTCCATTTCGCACACATCGTGGCTTCTGCCGGAAAGGTCAGGATAAGGGCATCCGGAGAACCGGACCACCGGCAATCCATCGACGGCTCCGGGCACAACAGAAACAGCCATGTTCTGCGCCTGCAAATCCCGGGCGACGCTTTCCAGCCGTTCCTGCAGTGTTCTTTCAACCGCAGCAAACGCCGGGTGATCACTCCCATGCGAAGCGCGTTCATTCCCATTCTTCGCAGTGCCATTCCCCGTTGTGCCATTCCCCGTTGTGTCATTTGTGGTGGAAGTAGTCCTTGCGGACGTGCTCCTGCCGGGAGCGGCGCTGTTCCGGAATCGTTCCGCCAGCCGCGACGAGATTTTCTGCATCAGCTGGTTGCGGATTTGCGGGTTGTCAATCTGCAAGAGCTCGTCCCAGACAATTTCCGCCAGTTCACTCTGGTTATGCCCCAGTGATTTCTGACCAGTGGTTGAAATGGAATAGTGAAACACGGGGCGGCCGCGCGGCTGACGGACTTCCACCCGGTCGATCAAACCGCTGGCGACCAGTCGTTCCAGTTTCTGGCGAACGGCTGTGGCAGTGACTTGCAACGACAGACACAGTTCCGGCACCGGCATCGCGCCGCGATCCCGCAGGATTTCGAGCAGATTCCGGTCGTTTTCCGGGATATTGAGCATCAGTGATGTCGGCGGAGAGAAAAAAACGTCGATTTCGGCCGGAATATGGGTCTCAAACACCGTTTCCAGGCTAACAAGACAATTTTTACAGCGTAATCTGTCAAAAATCAATGGGGTGCTCACCGATCTCTGAAGATTCGCAAATG
>JBGSVU010000480.1:0-7880 GCA_041752775.1 Pirellulaceae bacterium
GAGCGACTCCACCACCGGCGAGGATGCCGTCTTCCACTGCGGCACGTGTGGCGTGCAGGGCGTCTTCGACCCGGGCTTTCTTTTCCTTCATTTCGCTTTCAGTTGCCGCACCCACGTTGACTTTGGCGACCCCACCGGCCAGTTTGGCCAGCCGTTCTTCAAGTTTTTCGCGATCGTAGTCGCTGGAAGTGTTTTCGATTTCGCGGCGGATGGCATCAATGCGGGCCTTGATGTCCGCACTCTTGCCGGCGCCCTCGATCACGGTCGTGTTGTCTTTTTCGACCAGAATCTTTTTGGCGCGACCCAGATCGGACAACTGGACGTTCTCCAGTTTGGTTCCGAGAGCTTCGAAGATCGCGGTACCACCGGTCAGCACGGCGAGGTCTTCCAGCATGGCCTTGCGGCGGTCGCCGTAACCCGGTGCCTTGACGGCACAGATGTTCAGCGTGCCACGCAAGCGGTTGATCACCAGGGTCGTGAGCGCTTCGCCGTCGATGTCCTCGGCAACGATCAGCAGCGGCTTTCCGGCCTGAACGACTTTTTCCAGGACCGGAACCAGGTCCTTGATGTTGGAAAGTTTCTTTTCGTAGATCAGAACGTAGGCGTCTTCCAGCACGCATTCCATGGCGGCCGGATCGGTGACGAAGTAGGGCGAGAGGTAGCCGCGGTCGAACTGCATTCCTTCGACCCATTCAACTTCGGTGTGCAGGCTCCGGCCTTCGTCCACGGTAATCACGCCGTCTTTGCCCACTTTTTCCATGGCATCTGCCAGCAGCGAACCGATTTCGCGGTCGTTGTTGGCGGCCACCGAGGCCACGTTGGCCATCTCTTCCTTGTTCTTGATCTTGATGGACATTGCAGACAGTTTTTCGTGAATGGCCACGACTGCCTTTTCGATGCCCTGTTTCATCTGGATCGGATTGACGCCAGCGGTGACCGCTTTCAGGCCCTCAAGGAAAATCGCTTCGGCCAGCACGGTCGCGGTGGTCGTGCCATCACCAGCGACGTCGCTGGTTTTACTGGCGACTTCGCGAACCATCTGGGCACCCATGTTTTCGTAGGTGTCTTCCAGTTCAATTTCCTTGGCAACGCTGACACCGTCCTTGGTGACGGTGGGCGATCCAAAGCTCTTCTGCAGAATCACATTGCGGCCCTTGGGACCGAGTGTGACCTTGACCGCGCGGGCCAGTTTCGTTACGCCACGGCGAATCGCTTCGCGGGCTTCCTGTTCAAAGGCAATCATTTTGGCCATGTTTTCAGTTACTCCTGAGATTGGCAGTTGGTGTGGTGTTTTGTCGGAAAAAGAATGCGGATCGCGGGAGCGAGTGCCGGTTTTATTCGAAGATCGCGAGGACGTCTTCCTCACGCATCAGTAGCAGGTCCTCTTCGCCGATTTTGATTTCGTCGGGACCGTAGCTGGTGAAAAGGATTCGGTCACCCTCTTTCAGCTGGGGTTTCGCCCGGGTGCCGTCCTTCAGCAGTTTGCCGTTGCCAACACTGACCACCACGCCCCGTGTCGGTTTGTCTTTGGCGGTGTCCGGCAATACGATGCCGCCGGCGGTCATGTCTTCGGAAACGTCCCGGCGGGCAACGATGCGGTCACCCAAAGGCTGAATTTTTGTCGCGGATTTGGCTTTTTTGGTTGCAGTTGCAGCCATGTTTGTGAACCTCCAGTCCTGAATTGAAAAACCCGGCGAATCCGGGAGCTTGTGCGTTTGGTCCCGCTCTGGCGACCACGGCAGGGTACCAGGCAACGGGGGCGGCAGGCTGACAATATTGCGCAGCCCCGCCAAGAACGATCCTGCTAAGGCAATTGGTGGGCCAGGCAGAAAAAAAATGCCTTCAGGCGGCGGTTTGCCGCTGGAATAGGGTTTCTGGAACGGAAAAAGGCCGGTCCGCGGCCCCGTCAAAACGCTCCAGCCCACCAGGAGACCGGGGGCGACATACCAGAAACCCAAAGCGTGGATACCGTGCCAATTTGGCAGAATTCTGTCCGGCCGGCCGCCGCCGCATTTCAACCCCGAACAAGTCCTCCCCCAGGCAGGCAGTCCCGCCCAGGCAGGACTGCATCACTTCGCCAGTTCCGCCCGGACGTTGCAGCAGGCCGATCATTACTTCGCCGTCGTGTGGCGGTGAGGCTGGGCGCTTTTGTACGCTTCCAGCCTCGCCAGACAATCGGCCCGTTTGTTTTCGACGACGATCTCGATCGCTTTTTCCTCTACGACAACGGCCTGTTCGAAATCGCCGGCGTTGGCATGGGCTGCCGCCAGCGTGTCGAGGCAACTCCAGTCGCGGGCCTGGGAAAGTTCCGCAGATTTTTTGGCGGCTTCGACCGCTTTTTCGGCGTTGCGGGTTGCGTCGTCAGGACAGGTCGCCAGGTACCAGGCCAGTCCGTTCCACGCGTCGGGCGAATTCGGGCCCTGGGTCACTGCGGCTTCATGGTCCGCAAGGGCTTTGGCGTAGTCCTTTTTTTGCAGCCATGCTGCCGCACGGTTGGTGTAGGTGGCGGGCGTGGCCGGGTTCAGTCCGATGGCCCGGTCGAAATCCCGGAGAGCGTTGTCTGGTTCGCCTTTTTCGATGTAAACGATGCCGCGGTTGTTAAAAGCAATTGGCAATTTTGGAGCCAGCCGGATCGCGTCATTCAGGTCGACCATCGCCCCGTCGGCATCCCCCATTTTGAAACGCAACCACCCGCGCGTGTTGAGCGCCATGGCATTTTTCGGTTCCAGTTTGACCGCGTGTTCGGCCATCTGGAGTGCTTCATCCAGTTTGCCCGCGGACAGCAGGCCGTTGGATCGCCCGATGTGCGGTTCCGATATCCGGGGATTGAGTTCTGCAGCCCGGGCATAATCCGCATCGGCCGCAGCCAGGTCACCTTTCTCCAGCAGGGCACTGCCACGGTTGACGTGGAACCAGGCGTTGTTTTCTTCCAGCTTGATCGCTTCGTTATAGTCCGCGATCGCGCGATCATAATCGCCCAGCGAGTAAAAGCCCTTGCCGCGATTGAACCACGCCCGAGAGTATTTCGGATTCAGCCGGATGGCTTCGCCGAGGTCGGCGATGCCGCGGGGGTACTCGCCATGTTCGACCAGAATTTTGCCGCGATTGTTCCACGTCAGGAAATTGTTGCGGTTCAGTTTCAGCGATTCGTTCAGGTCCGCAAACGCCTTGTCAAACTCACCCTTCTCGAAACGGACCATCCCCCGATAGGCCCACGCGGCGGCATCGTTGCGATGTTTCTCGATCCGGCTGGTGTAGTGCTTCTCGCCCGACTCCATTCCCATCACATGCGTCAGCGGCAACCAGCCCTTGATGTCGTCCAGCGCACACCAGTTGCCATCGACCGCGAGCACGGTGTGAATGGTCCCGTCGTAGACTTTGCCAACCACTTCATTTTTGATCTTGGTTTCAAAATCGTGAGTCACGACGACCCGGTCGCCGACCGCCTGGCCCTGAAGTTCTCCAGAAAAAACGCCCCCCATCAATCCACAGCCAACAGCCAACAGCAGCGGGAACATTTCCATTTTCAAACGCAAATTCAGCATCATTAATCCTGACTCGACCGGCAAGGTTCGCGGTCGTCCAAAGTTGAAAGTTAACGGGCAAACCCCCACATCAGGCGGCCCCAAATCGGTTCACCAGGCAAAACGCGAATCATTTGCCGATGCAAAAACGGCTGAAAACGCGGTCCAGCACGTCCTCGTTACAAACCGCTCCGGATATCTCACCGACTGCGTCCAGAACCAGCCTGATACCGGCCGCCACGACCTCTTCGCCAGCCCCGTTTCTGGCCGCTGCAAGAGTTTCGGCCAGATCCCCGGCCGCCTGCTGCAAAGCGGCTGTACAACGCAACAGCGTTGCCGGGACCACTTCGAATCCATTGTGAGTCGCGAGGGAGATTTTTTCAAGAATCACCTTTCGCAATTCCGCCAGTCCGGCTCCCGTCACCGCACTGGTACCGACAGCCTGCGACGGAATATCCTGCCCATGCGCCAAATCCGAACGGGTCGCGACCAATTGACCGCGCCGCCCTAGCCTGTTCATGGCTGCCAAACCGGATTCCCACTGCGCCGGAGATGCCGCGTCCACGCAGACCAGTACCAGCGCAGCTCTCTGCATCGCTCGCATCGTTTGCCGTCCCGACAGCTGCTCAATGGAACTGCCCGACATCTCTCCGATCCCGGCAGATTCCGCAGGGAATTGCCCGCCTCCCGCGTTTACAGGCGGTTCCAAACCGGATCGCCAGAATTCTTCCGAATCAATGCCCGCCGTGTCGGTAATCCGGAACTGTTGCGATCCCATCTGTACGGTTTTCGTCAGCCAGTCGCGGGTGGTGCCGTGGTGGCTGGAAACAATCGCCGACTCCGATTCCGTCAGCCGGTTGTAAAGGCTGCTTTTGCCAACATTCGGAAAACCAACCAGGACGATTTCGCTGCTGTCCGTCCGGCTGCGTCCGAGGACCTGGTCGCGAAGCGAACTGAGTCGGTATTGCACGATTTCCAGTCGTTCGACCAGACTTTCGCGACTGATGAACTCGATGTCTTCCTCGACGAAGTCCAGCCCGGCCTCCAGATCGGCCAGCAATAACAGCAACTCTTCGCGGATGGCGGCAAAGGGTGTGGCCAACCCACCCGCCAGCTGTTCCAGGGCAGTATGAAACTGGTGGCTGTCGGCAGCATGAATCAGCCCCATGACGGCTTCGGCCTGGGTCAAATCCATCCGGCCCGCCAAAAAACCGCGCAACGTAAATTCACCAGGGCGTGCAAGTCGCGCGCCCAGCCCGTGACATCGCTGCACAATGTATTCCAGAACCGGTTCCGGCACGTTCAGGTGCAGCTCGGCAGAGATTTGCCCGGTGTAGCTGCGCTGGTCGGGCCATCCAAGCATCGTTGCCTGGCAAGTCACCGGTTCGCTACCGGCGACAGGCAGAATAACGTCCACCTGCATCGCGCGGCCCCGTGCACGCGAACTTCTCTGCGCACCCGGGTTCGCGGTCAATTGATCGATGATGGCCAGCGACTCGGGCCCACTGATCCGTACGATCCCACGTCCACCGAGGCCAGGTGCCGATGCCACCGCGACGATGGTGTCATCGATTTGCATGCCATGATTCATGTCGCCGAACTCCGGACACCGGTCACCGTCCGTGCTTTCGCTGCCGTTCGCGGTCCAGTCGCTTTTTCGTCTCGGCGTCCATTTTTTCCTCGGCCGGCTGATGTTTGCCGTATTCAATCTGGTCGCGCAGGCGTTTCATCAAATCGCTGGCCATTCCCGGTTTGGTTTTGCCGGTTTTCTTCGGGCCGGATGCAGTCGTTGACGTGTCATCGCCGTCGCCACCCGATCCGCCGCCGCCCTGAATTGCCAGAACCTTGTCTTCGGACAGTTTCGGTTTGGGCAGCAGTTGACGTTCGGCAATGCCCCAGATGCTGGAAGTAATGAAGTAGATACACAACCCGGAAGGGACCTTGAAAAACATGAATCCCATGAAAACCATCATGAAAGTCATCATCTTCTGGGCGAATTTCTGCTGGTCATCCGTGGCCGGTGGTGTAAACAGTTTCTGCTGGATGAAAAACAGAACGATCGTGACGATCGGCAAAATATTCAGCCACGGTCCGAGAAAACCCGTCTCGCCACCCAGCCAGTCGGGCATACTGTTTTTCCAGTAGAGGAACTGGTCCGGAGCAGCCAGATTCGAGCACCATTCCATGCCGGGAATCAGCGGTTTGTCACGCAGGGCAATGTCCACGGACAGGCCGCGATAGAGCCCCATGAAAACCGGCAGTTGCAAGAACATCAGAAAACAGCCGCCGAACGGATTGTACTTGTGACGTGTAAAAAGTTCCCGTTGTGCGGCGGCCCGTTTTTCCATGTCATCCTTGTACTTGTCGGCAATCGCTTTCATCTCGGGTGCCAGCAACTGCATCATCTGCGCATTCAGCGCGGCCTTGCGCGAAATCGGAATCATCAACAGCCGCACCAGAACCGTCAGCAAAATAATCGCCAGTCCATAACTGAAACTGCCTGTCAGTACATAAAAGAGCCCCAGCAGCCAGCAAAGGAATTTCGACAGCCAGGCAAACCACCCGAAGGTCCGGTTGTCTTCCAGCCCATACGTTTCAAGCAACTTCTTTTCTTTCGGTCCGGCAAACAGCTGAAACCGCTGGCGATAGGGTTGCGCCGATGAGATTTTGAATTCATCGAACAGGATGAATGTGCAATCGACCAGCTTGCGGACCTTGTTGGCCCGGGGAATTCCCCGGCTGGCGACCGTAGCCATGGCACTGTAGGCAGTGAACTGGCCTGGCGAATTGGCATCAGACTGGACCGGCAACAAGGACGCGTTGAAATATTGCGAATCCACGCCCACGTAATTCAGTTGCGGTGTTTCCGCGCCCACCTTGTCGGCCGGTTTGAGCAGGTACTGAAACACCCGCGCCGGACGCAAGGCGTTGGAAACGATCTGCGGCGCCCCATAGAATACGTACTGGCGCTGGCTGTTCGAACCGACCACGTCGCGGGCTCCGGCAATACTGCCGATGGCCGTGCTGTCACCGTGTATTTTGTTGAGGTACCACCAGCCCTCGGTGGGCAAGCCTGTCGGTCCGTCCAGTTCCCATCCGAGCGTCTGCTCCGGCTCGGCGCCGCACTCAATTTCGATTTCAAAGTTGATGTGAAACGTCCGGCTGGACAAATCGTACCGGTTGCTGTCATTGACCGGTTCCAGCCAGTAGCGCTTGTGCACCACCACCGGTCCCGTCAGTCCGTGTGCCGCGAGGGCTTCCGCGGGAACTTCCAGAGAAAAATCGAGCCCTTCGCCTCCCTCAATCGTCACTCGCTGGCAATTCCAGTTGGTCGTTGCCATCTCGCGAAAGACGGCCGGCCACTGGGCTTCGACTCCCGGTTTCAGCAACGTAAAAACCAGCGACGGCGGGCTGCGCAACTCCGGATACTCCTCATTGCTCTCTGGACGAATCAGTTCCAGTGGCTGGTCGGCGAGGGTCAGCGGCAACTCCAGAGTGGACTGGCCCGATTCGGAATTGCGCCGCACCGACAGTTTCAGGGTCGAGCCGACTTTGGAATTTGCCAGAATGGCGTCAAATTCCGCGACTGACACCAGAGGCTCGCTGTCAATCGCGACAATCCGGTCGCCGACTTTCAGTCCCGCGATGTCGGCCGGCGTTCCCGTCCCGATCAGGTTGACTTGCAATCCGTCCTCGGCCACAGAAAGTTGCATCTTGCCGGCGTAACCCCCAAAGTGGTCGAGATCGCGGTAGCGCAATCGGCCTTTTTTGTCGCGCGCGTTCAGCTCCATGCGCACGATGGTGGCACCATGTGAGGAGAACGTTGCGAGGTATCGGTCGCTGGCGTCGGCGGCGAGGGAGCCGAGCATGAAGTATTGTTCGGGTTCCGGCAGAGCGGGTGGAGCCGGGCGCGGCGAATCATCTGCCGGAGCGGCGACTCCTTGCGCGTCGGTGTTTTCCTGACTGGCTTCCTGAGTTTTTTCCTGAGTCGTGGATTCCCTGTCAACAGGGCCTTCCTGTTCGGGATTTGGGACCGGATCAATGGCTGGATCACTGGCCGACGGCGGAGGCTGCTGTTCGTCCTGCAGAATTGCTGACTCTTCGAAACCCGCCAGATTGGGGCTGCAGTTCGCCATTGCGCCGACCGTTGCCCTCGCGGCATGACCGAACAGGGGCGAAATCAGAAACTGAATCAGCAGGAAACCGGCGATGGACACGACCGGTCCCAGAGCAACAGGGGAAAATTTTTGGAGCACCTGAGAGAATACCTGAAGGGGAACGAAGGGGCAGCAGATCGATATCAACGGAAGCGGCTGCGCCCGAAAAAACCAGTCGGCAAAAACCGCATATTTTCGG
>JBGSVU010000481.1:0-13658 GCA_041752775.1 Pirellulaceae bacterium
CAGGACCATCTGTCCCGCGCGGCCTTTGACTGGCAGCTGGGCGAGGTCCTCGGGGCTGCTGCGCAGCAGGCGCGGCAACCGGAACGTCAGTCCGAGCGGCAATCGTTCGCCGTCGACCCGCAGCTTTTCTGTCGAGTCGCCACTGAGGGCAACCTGTATCGTGCGAGCAATGTCCGCGACTGAAACTCCGGCCAGGGCGGCCTTTTCCTGGTCGACCACGAAACGAAAACGGTCCCGGTTTGCCTCGGAAATGTCATCGGCTTCGACGACGCCCGGTTCGCGTGCCATGCGTTCGGCTACCGTACGCGCGGCGGCGAGCAGTTCGGAATAGGGCTGGTCGACCCGTCCGTAGATTTCTGCGACCAGCGAGGCCAGCACGGGCGGGCCCGGCGGCAGCTCGACGATCCGCAACAGGCCTCCCGACTTTTTCGCAATCGCCGTCAACTCGTCACGCATCCGTAATCCGATCGCGTGACTTTGCCGGGTCCGGTTCTTTTTGCCGACCAGGTTGACCCGCATTTCGGCCTGATGGGTTCCCTGACGCAGGTAGTAGTGGCGCACCATCCCGTTGAAATCGATCGGACCCGGTGTGCCGACATAAGAAGTAAAATCGGTGACCTCGGGCGCCACCCGGATCACTTCTTCGATCTCGCGCATCACGGCGTCCGTCCGCTCCAGCGTGGTTCCCTCGTCCATGTCGAGGACCAGCAGAAATTCGTTCTTGTTGTCAAACGGCAACATCTTCAGCGGCACCATCCGCAGCGCGCCCATTCCGGCTGCGGCAGCGGTCAACAGAAACATCAGGGCCAGAAACGCGACGGCCCGCAACCGGGTCTTCAGCAGGGGCACCATCAGCGGTTTGAAAAAACGGTACAGCAACGTCCGCTGAACCACGGCCGGATCGTACGATTCGTGATGACCCCCGGCAGGATTCGCGGCACTGTCCGCCGGATCGTCGGTCGCACCGGTTTCTTCGTTGGGGTAGTGCCCCTTGAGCATTTGGTAGGTCAGCCAGGGTGTGATCGTAAACGCGACCAGCATCGACATCAGCATCGCCACGGGGACATTCAGCGCCATCGGCGACATGTAGGGCCCCATCATGCCCGTGATGAAAAACATCGGCAGAAAACTGACGATCACAGCCAGCGTTGCACTGATCAGCGGCGGGCGAATTTCCGCGACGGCGTCGAGCACGATTCGCCGGGTCGCCTTTTTTCGCTCTTCAAAATGCCGCGAAATGTTTTCGACATCCACGATGGGGTCGTCGACCAGCAGCCCCAGCGCGAGAATCAGCGCGAACAGCGTCACGCGGTTGATCGTGAATCCGAACAGCAGGTTGACGGCGAGGGTCAGTCCAAACACGACTGGCACGGCGACGGCCACGATGAACGCTTCCCGCCAGCCCAGTCCGATCGTGAGCAGCAGGACGACAATTACAATCGCCACGCCGAGGGCTTCGACCAGTTCGTTGACTTTTTCGTTCGCGGTCAGGCCATTGTTGCGGGTAATGACCAGGTCGATATCGTCGGGCAAGACTTCGGCTTTCAGCTCTTCGGCACGGCGAATGACTGCATTGGCGACGTGAACGGCGTTGGCGCCTTTCTGTTTGGAGATGGCGATGGTGACGGAGGGTTGTGTGTCGGTGGTGTGTTGCCTGGATGGATGCGCGTCGTGCGCCGCGCCGATCGTGGTTCCTGGGCTGCCGGCATGGCGTTCAAAAGCCTGGGCCGCGCCCCATCCGTGGCGGACGTAGGACGTGATTTCGTCCGGGCCATCGCGGACCGCTGCGACGTCCTTGAGAAAAACCGGGCGACTGTCGAACACGCCGACGACGGCATTGGCCACATCGTCGAAGTGGTAAAAAGCCGGGGCAACGGTCACCGCGACCGAATGGTCATCGCGATCAAAACTCCCCGAGGGACGGGCCACGTTGGCGGCGCTGATCGCAGCGGTCACTTCGGCGACCGACAGACTGTAGGCCCGCAGCAGTTCCGGGTCGATCTGAATGGTGATCGTGCGCGATTCTCCTCCGACGACGAAAGCGCGGCTGACACTGGGCACCACCGCCAGTCGTTCCACCAGTTCTTCGCCGACCCGCCGCAGTGCGTGGCTGTCGCCGCCGGCACCTTTCAGCGCCAGCGTCACTACCGGCACGTCATCGATCTCGACCGGTTTCATGACCCAGCCCGTCACGCCCGGCGTGATCGCGTCGCTGTTTTCGTTGAGTTTCTTGAACAGTTTGACCAGGCTGCGCTCGCGGTCCTGGCCGACATAAAAGCGGACCGTAATGATCGCCGCGTCGTCCTGCGACATGCTGTAAACGTATTCGACACCGTCGATCTGATAGAGCATTCGCTCCAGCGGTGCGGAGACAAGCTGCTCGACTTCGGCAGCGGTATGTCCGGGGAATTGCACAAAAACATCGGCCAGCGGCACGACAATTTGCGGGTCTTCTTCCCGCGGCGTGATGAACAGCACCGCCGCGCCGATGATCATCGAAAAAATGATCAGGATGATCGAGAGGTTGCTGTTGAGGAAAATGCGAACGATGGCAGAAAGCGGATCGGAGTGTCCGTCTCCGGCATCGTGACCATCCCTGTCCCGTTTCAGGCTGCTCATCGGGCGACGTCCCCGCTCACCGGGTCGCTTCCGCCGACCACGACGGCTTCGCCTTCGATCAGTCCCGCCAGGACCTCGTAGCGGTCGCCGATGGTACGACCGATCCGGACACTGCGGCGAATGGCATTCCCACCCTCGGCGACATCGACCAGCGTCAACTGGCCCACGCGACGGACGGCAGCAACGGGAATCACCAGCAGCGATTCTTCCTCAAGCGGCAACTGGATTCGGCCAAACATGCCGCTGTAAATGCCGGGGGGACAGGGACCGGTGACTTTGACCTGGAACGAGCGGCTGGCCGAATCGGCCTGCGGGACGACTTCGCGAACCGTTGCGAGGCATTCGTGATCGAGCGTTTCCAGCCGCGCTTTAATCTGCTGGCCGACGACCAGTTTCATCGCCAGCGATTCGCGAACGTTGGCGACCAGCTGCATGTTGTTCGGGTCGTAGAGGGTCAGCAACACCTGGCCGGGCGTCGCGGTGTCGCCCGGTTCGACCTGTTTGTCAACGACCATGGCATCGAACGGAGCGCGAATGACGGTATAGTCCAGCAGCACGCTGGCTTCTTCGATCGCCTGCCGGGCCCGCTGCAAATCGGCTTCGGTTGTTTTCACAGTGGCCGCGGCGGCATCGAATTCGGAGCGCGAGATCGCGTTGTTGTCTATCAGTTGCCGGGCGCGGGCGAAATCGGAATTGGCCTGCTGGACGCGGGCTTCGGCTGCATCGCGCGCCGATTCGGCCTGACGCAGGCGGGCCTGCAGATCGGCGTCGTTCAGTTTGACGAGGATCTCGCCCGCCACAACGTTTTGTCCGGCGGTCACATTGACTTCTTCGACCCGGGCGAGAATCCGCGCGGCGACTGACGATTCGTGAACCGGCTGGATTTCACCCACCGCGGATTCAAACCGGGGTTGCCGGATCCGTTCGACAGCCACAACGCGGGCGGTATCAGGGACTTTTCGCGGACTGCCAGCCGAATGATCGGGCACTTTTTCGTGAAAGACGCCGGCAATCGCCAGCAACATCCACGTCACGCCGGCAATGCCTGCGGCGATGAACAGCCACGATCCCAGACGCCGTAACGCCGGCAAGGGATTTAATCGCGTCCGTTTTTTGGGGTTTTCCGTAGGGGTTTCAGTCGCCATTTTGAGCAGTCGTTGCCGGGTTGTCAGGTCCGCCGTCGGAACTGGTTTCCTTTTCCAGTTCAGATTTCAGCTGTGCAGGTGTTCGAGTCGCCGAACTCGGCGAGCAGGTGCCCGACATTCACGTCGAGACGCCGAAGCGGGGCAGTATCCAGGCCTGCAGGGCAAACCAGACGGCAAAGATAGCAACAAAAATGAGGATATCGGACATTTTGGATCCTTTGGAATGGTGGACAACCGGGGGGTGATCGAAGGTGTCGGACGGGGAGGGATGATCGGTCATTTTGCTGGCTCGGAATCTATACGTGCTTGGGACGTCCACGTCCGCCGCACCAGGTTCGGTTCGTGCGAAGGACGTCCACGTCCGTCGCAGGGGTTCTGTGGTTGGTTTCAATACAGGGCCCTGGCGGCCCGGGAAGCCCATCGTACAAAAAAACGTGTCGGACCCGGAAATCGATCTTTGATGGCTGACGTGCAACGCCCGCCGGAAAGCGGACTCCGGGCCGGGCTGACACTCTGAAATATATCGACATATTCCGATATGTCAACCACAAAACCCCGGGGATTTTCCGGAGCCGGTGAAAGTGTTCCGCTGGCGACGCGGATTTCCAGCCCGTCTGCAAAAGGCTTGCCAAAACGAAAAATCGCCGGAATGGGGCAACACCGCTGCGCAACCGGTCGTAACGGCCAGCTGCTGGGCCGCGAGTTGTGTCAGATCAGCACAGCGGCACATGGTTGCACCACCCGATGTGTGATTTTTTTTGGGTACTCGTAAATTCGTCCGCTACCCAAAGCGTTATTTGGAGCCTGTTCCAGAACCTGTTCCTCCCCAGCCCTTTTTCCAGGGCGAGAGGTGGGAGCCATGTCAGGGCACAGGCACCGGGTGCGGCTTCGATCCCTACGCCGTTTGGCCAAGCAATTGCCGGACGGCCTGACCGATGTCGGCTTGCCGCATCAGCGACTCGCCGACCAGCATCGCATCGACACCGGCCGCCTGCAGCCGACCGGCGTCGGCCCGGCCCGCGATCCCGCTTTCGCCGACCAGCAGGATCTCGCGAGGAATCCGTTTTCGCATTTCCACGGTCCGCGCCAGATCGACTTCAAAGGTTTTCAGGTCGCGATTGTTGACTCCGACCAGGATCGGGTTGCAGGCCAGCACGGCAGGCAAATTCGCGGGATCGTACAGTTCCACCAGCGGGGTCATGCCCGTTTGCAACACACAATGGTGCAGTTCCTGCAATTCGCCGGCGGTCAGACATTCTGCAATCAGCAGCACGGCATCGGCTCCGGCTGCCCTCGCCTCGAAGACCTGGTACGGGTCCAGCACAAAATCCTTGCGCAGCAGGGGCAGGCTGACCGCGGCGCGAATCAGTGGCAAAAAATCCAGGTGCCCCTGAAAAAAATGTTCCTCGGTCAACACGCTGATGCAGGCGGCGCCGGCGGCCTCGTAGATTTTTGCAATGGCGACGGGATCAAAGTCCTCCCGGATGACTCCTGCCGAGGGACTGGCCCGTTTGACTTCGGCAATCAGGCTGATGGCCTGGTCGTCGGCGAGGGCCTGCAGAAAATCCCGGACAGGTGGAGCCTGTTCGGCATCCTGTTGCAGTTGCTGGAGGGGGACGCGCATCCGCGCGGCGGCGATTTCGCGACGTTTGCTTGCGACAATCCGTTCGAGGATGGTGGGCTGATTCACAGTGCTGAAAAGTTCACTCTGGGGGGGATGGGTTTTTTCCCGGCGGGGCAACCGGTGAATTCTGGCGAACTTGCGCAATATTACCGATTCTACTGGATTTTCTGCCGTGGTTTGCCGAGGTGGATGATGGCCTGGACTGTGCGGATGCACAACACTACAGAATCCGGCCAGGACCGCTCCCACACTTTTTGGCCATTTCTGTTCATGAGTCGCCCGGCACAACACGCATCCCGGCGTTACGTCGACATGTGGGCGATGCCGGGAGTTCATCCATCGAACAACCAGTTCCTGCAGAAGCTGAAATCGGCCGACACGTCCCAGTTCACACGCAACATGCAAATTGTCGGCACGGTATCGTCGCATGATGACGATACCGGCAAGTGGGACAAGACTCATCTCATCGGAATTCGGACGGATGTCTGGCATCCGGACCAGAAAGAGGTCAACGAGGCCCTCGAGGTACTGCAGGAAAAACGCCGCGAAGAGCTGCGCCGCCAGCTTCGCCGCACGCGAAAATCCTCCGCGGTGGCGGACGAACAACTGGAACAGCAAATCGGTGAAGATGACATCATGCAACTGGAATCCGGTCAGCTGGAGAATCGGCGGCTGGTCCTGAAGCTGTTCAAAACCACCGGTTCGCGAACCAGCTGGTGCGGGACACTGGAACAGATGACGAGCAGCGAGATTCACACGTCGATCGGTTCCCGGCGGGCGCTGATCACGTTCGCCATCCTGTTGCCGCGCTACCAGCTGGTGACCACCGTCCAGCAGAATCACCGCACCTGGCGGATTCCGCCAGTGTTCACCTTCTGTTTTCACATCAATGACCAAATGCACCATCTCGTTCTGGCCCGGCGCTGGGTTTCTTTCGGACCGGACTATGATGTCGCCGTGGATGGACAGCGGGTGGGGTTGATCAACGGCCGGCTGTTCGGGTTTGGATCGGACAGCGAAATTGACTTGTCCGGTCACCCGCTGGTCGGGCATGGCGGGTTTATGGACCTGATGACCCTGTTTGCGGCTTCGCTCGGATATCATCGCGCGCTGTGGCGCAGCATCAGGCGCCGGGTCGCGGCCTGCCTGGCGGGTCAGTCCTGCCGCCACATTATCGAGGACGAAGAGTTGCGACTGCGGCAGAACGGTCGCTCGGCCGCCTGACCCCGTGACGAACCCCGGCCGATTCGGGCGGGACCAAATACCGCCGTTTCCAGCCGCAGCCCGCGTTTCCGGAATCGACTGCTTCAACGAATCCGGCAGGTTGAAGTAGACTGGTGACCGAACCCTTGCCTGGAACCACCGCTATTCTGAACTCCCGGACTCACGTTCAACCCCCGGCCCCCGCGCCACTTTCAGCATGAAAAGCAAAGTTTTTGAAAACGCAGCGGCAGCGCTCCACGACATTTCCGACGGCATCACGCTGATGAGTGGTGGGTTCGGGTTGTGCGGCATCCCGGAAAACAGCATCGATGAAATCGCCCGGCGCGGCGTCCGCAACCTGCACGCCATATCGAACAACATCGGCAACTCCGGACGGGGCCTGGCCATCCTGTTGAAGAATCGCCAGATTTCCCGCGCCACCTGTTCCTATGTGGGTGGCAATCCCGATCTGGAAGAGCAGATGCTCGCGGGTCAGGTCGAGGTGACACTGGTGCCCCAGGGGACTTTTTCCGAACGGATTCGCGCCGCCGGGATGGGAATTCGGGGTTTTTACACTCCCACCGGTTACGGCACGCTCGTCGCCGAGGGAAAAGACGTTCGCGAATTTGACCGGCCCTGCATCCTGGAACTGCCGCTGGAAGCCGACCTCGCGGTTATCAAGGCCCAGCGTGGTGACACCTACGGCAATCTCTGGTTCCGGGAGACGGCGAGGAATTTTTCACCGCTGATGGCCATGGCAGGGAAAATCACCGTGGTCGAAGTCGAAGAACTGGTTCCCCTGGGTGGGATTCCCGCCGAAGATATCCATTTGCCGGGCATCTTTGTCCAGCGAATCTACCAGGGACAAAACTACCGCAACGACATCGAGATCCCGGTTTACGCCTCCTGAAAGGCGTCGACTGAACCGCAGAAAACACTTTGCGCTCCGCCAAACCGCCTGGTTGGAGTGTCCATTCCGGTGGTCCGCAGATAAAATGACTGATCCAGCTCCTGCCACCCGGCATCGCCAGGTCCGTCCTGACGGCCCGCAGAATTCCCGCAAAAAACACCCCTTTTCACACCCGCCACAGCGGCTCAAGGAGATTCCCGGCATGTTGGACAAGGCCAAACACTATTCCGGTCAGGCCCACCGCGAGTTTCGTACCGATGAATTCTGGCGGTCGATCCCCGCGTGGAAAGACGTTTCCGTCGAGGATTTTTCCAGCCACCTCTGGCAGTCCAAAAACTCCGTACGCAAACTGGAACAGGTCAAAACCGTCCTCGGCGACCGGATCAGCGATGCGATCATCGCCGACATCCAGGGCGGATTGCGAATCGCTCCGATGAACATTCGCATTACGCCCTACGTGTTCTCGCTGATCGACTGGGACAACCCCCTCGATGATCCGCTGCGCAAACAGTTTCTGCCCGCCGCGTCGCAGATGTTGCCCGACCATCCCTACTACATGGCGGACTCGCTGTACGAGGACGTCGATTCCCCGGTCCCGATGATTACCCACCGGTATCCGGACAAGGTCCTGTTTCTCCCGCTGACAACCTGCCCGGTGTATTGCGCCTACTGCACCCGCAGCCGCATCATCGGCGGGTCGACCGAAACAGTTGACAAGGACACCTACGGTCCCAATCCGGAAAACTGGGAAGCTGCTTTCGACTACCTCCGGAAAAACACGCAGATCGAGGACGTCGTTATTTCCGGTGGCGATGCCTTTAACCTGACTCCCAAATACATCCGCCACATCGGTGAGCAGCTGCTGGCGATCCCCCACATTCGCCGGATGCGGTATGCCACCAAGGGGATTGCCATTCTGCCGATGAAAATCCTGACCGACAACGAATGGGTCGACGCGGTGCTGGACATCCAGCGGCGGGGACGCACCGAGGGCAAACAGGTCGTGATCCATACGCATTTTTCGTCGCCGCGCGAAATCACCGGCTACAGCCGCGACGCCATGGAACGCCTGTTCCAGGCCGGGCTGATCGTCCGCAACCAGGCGGTTCTCCAGGATGGTGTCAACAACTCGGTCGACGAAATGGTGCAATTGACCCGCAAACTTTCCTGGATCAACATTCGCCCGTATTACGTTTATATCCACGACATGGTGCCGGGATGCGAACATCTGCGGACGACCCTCGCCGAAGGAGTCGAACTGGAGAAAAGCGTGCGCGGCACCACCGCCGGTTTCAACGTCCCGACCTTTGTCTGTGATGCTCCGGGCGGTGGAGGCAAACGACATGTCGCGTCCTACGAGTACTACGACCAGGAAAATGGCATCTCGGTCTGGCGCAGCCCCAACGTGAAGCCTGGTGAATTGTTCCTCTACTTTGATCCGCTGCACCGGTTGTCGACCGACGCCCAGGCACGCTGGGCCAACAGCACCAGCCGCCAGGCCATGATCGAGGATGCCATCAAACGCGTTGACCCGGAAATCAGCGTCGAGGGCCGCAAACGGATCAGCCAGCGGCTTGAGGGCGGCGCGGTTAACACCGGAGGTGCGCGGTGAGCAACCCCGGGACCGGCAACGGATGGAACCGCGAACAGATGGCCGACGAGATCATCGCCATGATCGCGGACGGCAGCAGCCTGAATCTGGGCATCGGCATGCCGACGCTGATCGCCGAGCGGATGGACCCCGCAAAAGAGGTCTTCATTCACAGCGAAAACGGTGTCCTCGGTGTGAGTGGCCGTCCGACTCCGGAAACGGTTTCGCCCACGCTGATCAACGCCGGCAAGGAAACCATCTCGGTCGCCCGGGGTGCCAGTTTTTTCGACAGCGCACTCAGCTTTGGCATGATTCGCGGCGGTCATATCGATTACTGTGTACTGGGAGGCATGGAAGTCGATGTGCAGGGCAATCTCGCCAACTGGATGGTTCCCGGCAAAAAAATTACCGGAATGGGTGGCGCCATGGACCTGGTCAACGGCGCCCGCCAGGTGATCGTGATGCTGAGCCATTTTTCGCGCAGCGGACAATGCAAACTGATGCGCCTGTGCGAGTTGCCGCTGACGGGTCGGGGTGTGGTCCATGTCGTCGTGACCGAAATGGGCATTTTTTCCCCGACCGGAACGCAGTTTCGTGTGAACAAGCTGGCAGAACAGGTGCGGGCGGATGATTTGGGACTGCATGCGGAGTTGTTGTTGCTGAATTGACCAAAAAAGAGTGGGAACTGGATCGATGAGTAGCAAAGCCTATTTTGTTGCCGGGCTGCGAACGCCGTTTGGCCGCGCCTTCAAGGGTGCCTATCGCGATGTTCGCCCCGACGATCTGATGGTCGAACTGATTCGCGCACACCAGAACTGTTACCCGGGAATCTGGCAGGCTTTGCCCGAGGACTTGATCGTCGGATGTGCCTACCCCGAAGGCGAACAGGGTTACAACCTGGCCCGCATGGTCGCGGTGGGCAGCGGAATGGAATTGCCCGGCATCACCATCAACCGGCTGTGTGCCAGTTCGCTCGATGCGGTCAGCAGCGCTGCGGCCAGAGTCCGTGCCGGATTTGACACACGAATCCTGGTCGGCGGAGTGGAATCGATGAGTCGCATTCCGCGCCGCGGAGCGAACTTCAGTGAATCGGAAAAGATCCGCGCCGCCTGTCCTGTGGCCTACACTCCCAATGGCGACACGGCCGAAAAGGTGGCCGCACGATACGCCCAGATCACGCGAACGATGCAGGAGGACTTTGCCGCCCGCAGTCACGAGTTGGCCGACGAGGCGATTTCCGCCGGATGTTACGCTTCGCAAATTCATCCATTTCTGATCGAGCGCGACGAATTTGTCCGGGTTCCGGTCGATCGCGCCAAAATGGCGTCGCTGGCGCCCGCCTTTCGCGACGACGGCGTGGTCACCGCCGCGACCAGCTCACCACTGACCGATGGTGCCACCCTCGGCTGGGTTGTGGATGAACAGGGATGGCAGGAAAGCGGGTTGCCCCATGCCCTGGAAATTCTCGACTGCACCGTCGGACACGTTTCACCGGATGAAATGGGGCTGGGGCCGATCCCTTCGACCCGGCGGTTGTTGAAACGTCAGGGGCTGGAAACCGGTTGCATTGCGGCCTGGGAAATCAACGAGGCTTTTGCGATTCAGGTTCTGGCTGCCATGCAGGAATTGGCTATCCCTCCCCACCGCGTCAACACCTGGGGCGGTGCAATGGCAATCGGCCATCCCCTGGGCGCCAGCGGATTGCGGCTGATGATCACTCTGCACGACCGCCTGGTGCGAGAACATCAGCCCGGCGACCTGGGGATTGCAACCCTGTGCGTGGGCGGCGGTCAGGGAGTCACATTGCTGGCGCGACTGGTTGCCAGGTAATCCAGCAACTCATAGCTCCCTTCCATTCCCGCAACGGAAAGGATGCCCCAACCCGTTTTCGCGTCCGGATCGATGGGACGCGGGCGCAGCAGCCAGGCACCCAAAACGACAAAAACCACTCCCGCCGTCGCGATGATGATTCGCGACCCGGTCAGTCCCAGCTGCGCTGTCAAAAACTGCGGAACGGTTGCCTGCATCAGCCGCGCATTCTGCGTCGCACTCCCGCCCAACAGCAACAGCCCCGCTCCAATCGATACCACAGCAACAAACACGTCGGGATGAATCATCGTTCTCGGATCCGGGACAGAAAAAAGGTACAACTCCAGTTTAACCTGCCGCCGGACTGACGGTGCACCCGGCCCCCTACTCCAGTCGCGAAGCCATGTCGGCGGCGTTCGACCGGGAATACTTGCGGGCGATGGAAGATGGCAGAGCAATCGTCCCCAATTGATCTCCTGAAAGAACATGAAGTCCTGAACAGTTGCGGACAACTGTTCTACTCTTCTAACCCAGTATCTCCAGCACCGGATTTCGTTCCTCCACTCCCGACAGCCGCAAATCCAGCCCCTGATACGGCACCGTCAGGCGGCGATGATCGATGCCCAGCATATGCAGTATCGTCGCGTGCAAATCGTTCACATGCACCGGTTTTTCAACGATGTTGTAGCCAAACTCGTCGGTCTCGCCATGGACCGTCCCCGGTTTGACGCCTCCACCTGCCATGAAAATCGAAAAACATCGCGGATGATGATCGCGGCCGTAGTTGTCCTTTTTGATCGTTCCCTGGCAATAGACCGTCCGGCCAAACTCTCCGCCCCAGACGACCAGGGTATCGTCCAGCAACCCCCGCTCTGCCAGATCCTCGATCAGTGCCGCCGTGGGCTGGTCCGTGTCGCGGCACTGTTTGCTCATGTGATCAGGCAAGTTGTCGTGCTGGTCCCAGCCCATGTGAAACAGCTGAATAAAACGAACATCGCGTTCGGCCAGACGCCGCGCCAGCAAACAGTTCCGCGCATACGTACCGGGCTTCGAAACGTCGGGCCCGTAACGGTCCAGCGTCGCCTGGGTCTCGCTGGAGAGATCGGTCAGATCCGGCACCGATGTCTGCATCCGGAAAGCCAGCTCGTACTGCTCGATCCGCGTCGCAACCTCCGGGTCCAGCGTCCGGTTGAAAGTCTCCTGATTCAGGACTTTCAGATCGTCCAGCATCCGGCGGCGAATTTGTGGAGGGCATCCCGCGGGATTCGTCAGATACAGAATCGGCTCGTTGCCGCCGCGCAGTTTCACTCCCTGGTACTTGCCCGGCAGCATCCCGCTGCCCCACAACCGGTCATACAGCGGTTGCCCCGCGGCACGTCCCGTTCCGCGCGAAATCATCACGATGTAATTCGGCAGATCCTCGTTCATCGATCCCAGCCCGTACGCGACCCAGGCGCCCATGCTGGGCCGACCGGCCAGCTGCGATCCCGTCTGGAAAAAAGTAATCGCCGGGTCGTGATTGATCGCTTCGGTGTACATCGTCCGCACGACGCACAGTTTGTCGGCGACCCCGGCAATATGCGGCAACAAGTCGCTGACCCAGATTCCCGACTGGCCGCGCTGCTGGAATTCGAACATCGACGGCACGACAGGAAACGACGATTGCCCCGCCGTCATCCCGGTCAACCGTTGTCCCTGGCGGATCGAGTCCGGCAATTCCGATCCGGTGAGGTCGGCCAGTCCGGGTTTGTAGTCAAACGTCTCGTACTGCGACGGCGCCCCGGACTGAAACAGATAGATCACCCGTTTGGCCGTTGGTTTGTGATGCGGCAGTCCCGATTGCCCATCCTCCTCGGCACCCAGCGGCAGTCGGACGTCGCCAGTCGGCATTCCCATGGCCGTAGCCGCAATCGATCCAAACCCCAACCCCGCCGCCCCCAAAAAAGCCCGGCGGTTGGAATTGAGCGAGATGTCGATCGGATGGTTCATGGTTTTGGCAATCAATGAGGTGTTTTGGTTCCGAGCGTCGTTTCGCCACGTCCGGCAGTATCCAGGCGATCAGATCAGTCTACCCGGCCGAATCGCCACCGACAAACAATTCCCGGGGCGACCGGGGAACCATGTAGAAAATCAGAGCACAAAACGTTTGATGCCGTCTTTCAGTTGAACATTGTTGAAGTTGACAAGCAATCCGGTTTTGACGCTGGCCAGTTTCATGTAAGTCAACAATTGCGCCTGGTGAATACCCATGATCTGCTCGACGCACTTGAGTTCCAGGATTAGTGCGTTTTTGACCAGAAGGTCAATTCGGTACCCGCAATCGAGTCGAACGTCTTTGTACTGTACCGGTTGGGGATGCTGAAGCTGAAATTCAATTCCGTTGCACCGCAACTCATGGGCCAGGCATTGCTCGTATGCTGATTCCAGCAGGCCCGGGCCCAAATGTCGATGTACTTCAATTGCACATCCGATTACACGTTTGGAAAGATCGTCGAACTCCATCTTTGTTTCCTTTGGCTTTTCATGATGAGTGTTTCCCCTTGCCAGGCTGTCGACATTCCGGTCAGGATAGTTCGATGATTCGCTACCGCCAGCCGGACAAGGCGCTGATTGTTACCACGAAGTACGCGAAGAGCACGAAGGAGTCCGGACGCTGAACCGCGGGTGCGTTTTCCATCGGATGATTTGTCCGACTGGATCATCGAGCATTTCATCGCATTCAACCTTCGTGTCCTTCGTGCCCTTCGTGGTGAATTT
>JBGSVU010000482.1:0-7290 GCA_041752775.1 Pirellulaceae bacterium
CTGGATTTTCCGAAACAGGCGTTCAGATTCGGCACCTCCGGGACCCGATTTTGAAAAAAAACGCTAACGACGGGTTGTACAGCATCCCTCTGAAACCAGGATAGATATGATTGGGTTGGGTGGCATCCGGCTGGGAAACCCTTTGCGGACGGGCCTCAACTGCGGGGGGCGCCTGCATCAGGCCACAGTACTTGCGGTAACCTTTGGGGGTCGGGCTGGATAATTTGGCGCGATTTTTTTCGGAATTGGGGCAACAGTGGATTCGATCAGCTGGTTTTTGGTAAACCCGGTCAAGGTCACCGTGGGGGTGATTCTGTTGATGCTGTTCGGCCTGATTGCGCTGTTCACGATGCCGATGCAGCTGTCGCCCGACGTGACCCGCCCGCAGATTTCGATTGAAACCAGTTGGCCGGGAGCCAGCCCGCACGAAATCGAAAAGGCGATTGTCAACGAGCAGGAAGAAAAGCTGAAGAGCGTCGAGGGGGTTACCAAACTTTCCTCCGAATGCATGAATTCGATGGGCACTCTGACCCTGGAGTTTCGCGTCGGTACCGACATGAATGCCGCGCTGCTGAAAGTGAACAGCCAGCTGCAGCAGGTCCGCGACTATCCGGTCGATGCCGACAAACCCGTGATTCGCACCAGCAGCCAGGCAGATCGCGCGATTGCCTGGTTCATTCTGGGGGCCCGCCCACCGACGCCGGAAACCGTTCGCGAGTTTGCCCGCCAGCATTCGCAACTGCAGGCCGAACTGGAACACGCGCTGGCCGCCACCAACGTTGGATTGATGAAATACCGTTTGCGGCAGGTCGTGACAAAACACCCCGAAGCCGCCAGTCTGCTGCCACCGGATTTCGACATGTCACGTTTCCGGAAATTCTGTGAAGACGTGATCGAACCCCAGCTGGAGCGGGTTCCGGGCGTTGCCGATGCGAATGTACGGGGCGGACAGCTGCCGCAGTTGCAGGTTGTGGTGGATCCGGCCCGTCTGGCAGCGCGGGGTTTGACCATTGCCGACTTGCGTGCCGTGCTGCAGCAGAACAACACCGACATTTCCGGCGGGGACTATGCCGACGGCAAAAGGCAGGTCGGCGTGCGCACGGTGGGGCAGTACCGGTCGATGGAACAGGTGGCCAGCCAGATCATCAGTTCCAGCGACGGAACGAGTGTCTATCTGCGTGACGTGGCCGAGGTGCGAATGGGGTTCGAAAAGAACTCGGGTTTTGTCCGCCGCTTTGGCGAATCGAGTATTTCGCTGAATGTCCAGCGTGACCCGGGGGCCAACGTGGTCGATGTGATGCAGGGTTTGCAGGCCGAAATGGAGCGGCTGAACCGGGGGGTGCTGGCGCAGAACGGGCTGGTGCTGACGCAGATCTATGATGAAACGGTCTACATTCGTTCGGCGGTCGGGCTGGTCCAGCAGAACATCGTGCTGGGCGGTTCGCTGACGATTGTGATTCTGATGCTGTTTCTGCATCTGGGAGCGCGGGCGGTGATCGCGGCCCCCCTGATTCTTGTCACGGCACTGGCAGCTGTCTATCTCGACCCGATGTTTTTCCTGGTGACGCTGGCGATCATACTTGGGATGGGTGTCTGGTACGCGCGGGGAACGCTGGTTGTGGGAATTGCAATTCCGGTCAGCATCATCGGCACATTTCTGTTTTTGCGTTATCTGGGGCGGTCGCTGAACGTGATCAGTCTGGCGGGTCTGGCTTTTGCGGTTGGCATGCTGGTTGACAACGCCATCGTGGTCCTGGAAAACATTTCCCGTTTCATGGACCGGGGGATGAGTGCGATGGAGGCATCGCGCCGGGCGGTGGGTGAAGTCTGGGGCGCGGTTCTGGCGTCGACGCTGACGACGCTTGCGGTTTTTCTGCCGGTTATTTTTCTGGAGGGCGAGGTCGGCCAGTTGTTTGGCGATATCGCCCTGGCGATCAGTATTGCGGTGGGGTTGTCGCTGGTGGTCAGCGTGATTGTGATTCCGGTGGCCGCGTCGCGGATTCTGAGTGAGGACGAGGTCACGCGGAAAAAGCGTCCTTCGCGGATGGCCCGGGGGCTGAACTTGTTTGGCAGCGGGATGGCGAAACTGATCGCGGGAGTGAATACGCAGGTCCAGGCGAGCGTGCTGTTTTCGCTGGCGCTGGTTGCGGGAATTCTGGCTGCCGTGGGAATCGCCGGATGGTTGATGTTTCCAAAGGTCGAATACCTGCCCGCCGGAAACCGGAATCTGATCATCTGCAACATCCTGACGCCGCCGGGTTACAACGTCGATCAGCTGAATGCCATCGGAATTGAAGTTGAGGAGTTGCTGAAACCCTACTGGGACATCGAACCGGCTGTTGAAGATGCGACCCGGCTGGACTATCCGGCGATTGCGGATTTTTTCTATGTGGCCCGTGAGCGGAGTGTTTTTCTGGGACTGCGGGCCTACGACGACCTCAAAGCGCGGCACCTGATCGATTTGATTCAGGCCAAATTGCGCGACCGTTTCCCCGGCACCAACGTGGTCGCCTCCCAGACCAGTCTGTTTGGCCGCGGCATGTCGGGGGGACGCAATATCGATGTCGAGATCAACGGCCCGGAACTGGAAGAGCTGGTCGCGCTGGGCGGTGAAATCATGGGGCGGATTCGCGCCAAATTTCCGGAGGGAACGCAAATCCGGCCAACACCCAGCCTGGACCTTTCGACCCCTGAGCTGCACATCGGGCTGAAACCGGAAAAGGCGGGATCGGCGGGGATCACCAGCGACGAGCTCGGCTATGTGGTCAACACGCTGGTGGATGGTGCCTACGCGACGGACTACTTCGTCGGCGGAGAAAAAATCGACCTGGTGATCATGGGTCGCGATGAAACCAGTGACCAGTCGGGAGGCGTGCTGTCCCGTTACATTGCCACGCGCAATCTGGCGGAACCTGTGCGGCTGGACTCGATTGCCACGGCGACACTGTCCAGCGGACCGGAACAAATCAACCATCGCGAGCGACAGCGTTCCATCACGCTGGAGGTTTCGCCACCACCCGAACTGTCACTGGAAGCTGCGATTGCGACCATTGAAAACGAAGTGCTGGGGCCTCTCGAGGAAAGTGGCAAACTGGGCACCCGCTATCTGGTCAACCTGAGCGGAACAGCAGACAAGCTGAAGCAGACCTGGGATGCGCTGAAATGGAATTTTCTTCTGGCGATTCTGATCACCTACCTGTTGATGGCGGCGCTGTTCGAATCGTGGGTCTATCCGTTTGTGATTATCCTCAGCGTGCCACTGGGTGCCGTCGGAGGGATCATCGGGTTGCAGTTGCTGAGTCTCTACCAGTCGGCGCTGGGCGAACCGCCGCAGGCGCTGGATGTGCTGACGATGCTCGGCTTTGTGATTCTGGTGGGGACGGTGGTGAACAACGCAATTCTGATTGTGCACCAGTCGATCATATTTCGCGGCGAAGGAATGCCGGCGCAGCAGTCGGTGGGAGCCAGTCTGCAGACGCGGATCCGTCCGATTTTCATGACGACGCTGACCACCGTCTTTGGGCTGGCGCCGCTGGTGTTTTTTCCCGGCGCCGGCAGCGAACTGTATCGCGGGCTGGGAAGTGTCGTGCTGGGTGGTTTGCTGCTGTCGACATTTCTGACGTTGTTCCTGATTCCGACGCTGTTGAGCCTGGTGATTCGGGCGGGCGAATTTTTTGGCCATCGCCCCGACAGACCGGGTCGACAGGAATCAGAGGGAGCATTCGACCGGGAGTCCTCCAGACGCACATTTTCCGGTCAACTTCAGGACGAAAGCAGCGTTCCGGATTCTGACGCCGTCGGTGTCTGAATCGCATTCCGGTTCCATGCATCGACGTTTATGACGTCACAGACCGGGGATGCTCACGTGAGCTTTTTGGGCGTTAGCCCTGGTTTGTACCGAAGAACCGTGGCTGGCGCCAAAACGGCTTAACCTGATACCAAAAAAAGGCTCACCCAAAAACCAGAAGTTGACAACTCGGGAGTGCGGGTGGTTGTGTCAATCGTTACCGGATTTCCGGAACCGTGCCGGATTGTGGAAACGTTCCCTGGGAGACGGGTGCGGGACAAGTCGTCGGGGTGCCACCGTCGGTGGAAAAGCGGGCGGCCTTGTCCTGGGCCACTCCGACCAGTCCGCCGTCCCACTCCCCTTCCTCGACCACGACATTGTAGCGATTCAGCAGTTGACCACTGGTCCATGACAGGTTCATCAGGGCCTGGTTGTAATCGACGATGGCCCGGTAAAAAGTGCTTTCCGCGGTCGCGTACCGCTGTTGGGCATCGAGCAGGAAGAACACCTGGTCCTTTCCTTCCTGGACGCGCAGCCGTTTGGGCTCCAGTTCTTCGCTGGCAGCGACCTGCAGGTTGTAACCGGTTTTGATGGCGGCGATCGACCGGTCGACTTCGGCATAGGCGGCGCCCAGATCGTGCAGGATCTGGCGCTGTTGTTCCCGCAGGACGGCTTTTTCACGGCACAACTGCAACTCGGCATTGCGCACGGCCAGCAGGGCCTGGCGGCGACCGACCGGTCCGCCGAACTGCAGTCCCACGGAATAGTCGTCAAGGGCACCGGAGAACAGGTCGGCAACGGCACTTCCTTCGGGGCGGGAGCGGCTGCCCAGCAGATTGTCGCCAAATCCGCGAAAGCCGTACTGGCCGACAAGGTCCAGTTGCCATTTGGTCAGCTGTTTGGCAGCACACAGTTCCAGTTCGCGCCGGCGAATGGTCCATTTCTGTCGTCGCAGTTCGACGCGCTGGTTCATCGCGGAATCCTGCAGGGACTGCCAGTCGAAAATGGTGGGTGCGATGGCCGGTTCGGTGACCGGGCGTATCAGTCGACCATCGCTGACGGGCAGACCGGTCAGCCGCCGCAGGTTGCGTTCGGCGCCCAGCAGACCCGGCGTTCCATTCGCGAGGCCAGTCAGGGCATTCTGGACCTGGTTTTCGAAGTTGTAATACTGTTGCCGCGCCTGGGCTTCTTCGTCAGGCCGTCCGACGCCTTTTTCGAAACGGATTTGCCGGTTTTCCCAGGTTTCGCGGGCGGCATCGCGCGCCGAGATTTTTGTGTCCAGATCGCGCCAGGCAAAAAACAGTTCCCAGTAGTTGCGTTCGACATCGCGTACAAGGTCGCGGATGCTGGCTTCGAAATCGGCCAGCGAGACGTCGCTCTGGACCCGTGCGATCATGACGCCGTTGTAGACCCCGACCTGTCGGCTGGGCCCGGCGATGCGGTTGACGGTGGCACCGGCGCCGAGCAGCAGGGGCTGGCGGATTTCCAGCTGGTTGACAGTATTGTAGACGCTGTTGAAGCGGAACGAACTGGAGCCATTCTGGATCGTTAAAGGCGGCACATGATTGTTGGTGTAGTCGGTCAGGTTGCGAACGGCAAAGCGGGTACCGAGTGCCGTCTGTTTGTTGACTTCTGCCGAAAAGTTCGCACTGTCCTGGCGTGAGGCCGAAAAGAGCTGCTGGAAGGTGTTGTTGAACTTCCGTTCGGCGTGATCGAATGTCAGCGCGGCAGAGGCCTGGGCGTCGAAGGCGGCGAGGGCCGCTTCGGGGCTGCCCAGCGGACTGGTTTCAAAGATTGCCTGGTCGAAGGACGTTCGCACACCCTGGGGCGCCGAGATCACAACGCCCCCCAGCCGCTGCATGACTTTGCCGTTCTGCAAAGCCATCCGTACGGCCTCGTCGAGCGTCAGATCGAAATATTCACTTTCGTAAAAACTGCTGATGGTCAGCGGTGGGCCCGACATCAGCCCGTTCGCGTCTTCGCAGCTGTGGTCGTCCAGGCGGGGAACCTCGATCCGCTGAAGCTTGCTGGAGCAGAGATTTTCGCCGCAATCGAGAGCCACCTTTTTTTGCGGCGACAGATTGCACCCACCTGCCAGGAAGGCTGTTCCGGCCACAGCCAGCGCCAGGGAACGGACTGGAGAAATTCGTGCCATTCGGAAAATTCGCATCGCAGAACCTTCAAATTGGTTGTTGGGGGCAAGTCAGTTGTTGCCAGTCCCAGTCGGGAGGATCCCGATATCCGTTAACATCGGTCGCGAACAATCCGGATTCGCGAGACAATAGCGCCATCGGAAAGAGATCACGCAATACGGACAACGATCAGAACCGTCAGGGTTTCGCAGACCCGCAGAGTTTGCCAGGCCGGGCAGCGAAACAGTACAGTGGTGCCACGCCCCATGCCGGAGCGGGCGGATCTCCGGCAGTCAGCCACGGCTGGAAAAAAGATCAGCGCGAAATCAGCTGTTCGCGATGGCAGGGAGTGGGTGTTCCCGGCCGGCAGTATCCCAGAGGCGTATCGCAGGCGCCGGGCAGATCGTTGACCGCTCGCAATGGCCACATGATGAACGACATGCTGAAGTGAACCCCCGAACGGAAGACATCGCGGGCCGGATGGTGGCAGTCGCACTGGCCGTAGCGTTCCAGAATCGGGTCTTCGAAATACAGCCGCCGGTATCCAATTTGCGGTGCTTCCCAGTGGACCATCTGGCCGACTGGCGTGAACTGCAACCAGTCACCGCCTGCGGATGCGAACAGTCGTGTCGACCGGTCGTCCGGATTTTTTTCTGCGGTCGAATGAATGTCGAGCCGGATTTGCGAGATCGGTTTCAGCAGGGGGCCGTCATGCAGAGGTGAATCCTGTTTGCGGTCTTCTCCATTTTCAATGTCATCCAGTGCCGGCAATGTGTCTTCCTGGTCGGCTTGGTCTGCCGCCTTTTCCCTGTCCTGCTGTGCCTCCAGCGCCAGCAGGTCATCGGTCAGTTCTTTGGCCCGTGCCTGTTTGTCGAGGTCTTCTTCCTGAACGGGCAGGATCAGCGGACGAATGTTCATCGCCGTCCGAGAAACGGGGGGCGACTGCAGACCGGCGGAGATCCCTGGCAGCATCCAGCCCGCAAGGCCCAGGCCAACGATGAACAGCGATTTGGGTGGCTTCATGATTTTGTTCCGCCTGGTGGGGCACCGGGTTTGCAATGTGGCGATTATCAGGTTTATCGGCCCGGGCCGATCTGATTCATGCCTCACAGCTGGCAGGCGTCGATTCTCTTGTGTTTCCGGGAAAACCCCTGCAACCGGCAGAGTCCGCCATTCCCCAACAGGAAGCGGGTTCGGGCCGTGTGGTTCAATCCGTGCTGCGCTGTCCCAGCAAAGTCCATGCGCCCGGCAACGGCGCGGACCGGTCGGACCAGTCAGAGGTCGGCCAGAACGGGTCCCCGGGTCCGACCGTACGCGATGCCCGCTGCCACGGGGAACAGTTGCAGCCCTTCGGCCCGCAGCGCGGGCGCG
>JBGSVU010000483.1:0-2768 GCA_041752775.1 Pirellulaceae bacterium
GAAAACTGCGAAATTCGACGAAGGTGATACGGCTGAAAGCCCTATCGCTGTTTTCCGCGACAGGCACCGTTCAACGTGAATTCGGCTTCATCTCTTTCTGTTCGGCAATCGCCGGTCCCAATGCTGCATCGAGGTTCGCCTTGATCAGCGCCGACCAGATCTGGTACCCGGCCGGACTCAAATGCAGCTGATCATCGCCAAAAAAATCTGGAACTGGCTGGCCATCTGCTCCCAGAAACGCACCGGCAGTCGGAATTGTAAAAGCGGCCGGATCGGATTCCGCGACCGTTCGAATCCGGGTCGTCGCGTTCCGGATTTCTGGCCAGGCACTCCACCGGGACCGTGTCGGTGTGACTTCGATCCAGAACACGGGCACACTGTCATCCTGCTCACGAATCCATCGCAGGAGCTGTTCGAAACGGGCCGCAACGTCTGCGGCCGGGGCATCGGTTTCCTGATTTCCCACGATATCGTTGGCCACAAACAGAACGACTGCGCGGCAGCGGCGCGGGTTTTCCCGACCGAGGTGTGGCCCAAGGATCCGGGGAGCAAAATAAATGATGTCCGGCAAACTGGCGCCCCCGAATCCCCGTTGCACCACGGGCCAGGGGGCCATGTCCTGCCCGATCCCGTCCCACAATCGAATCGATGAAGATCCATAGAATACGACAGCACCATCCTCGGGCGTTTGGGTCTGACCTGCTTCCTCGAGCCTGACAATTTCCGGTTCCCATTTGGCGAAAGCGGATTCTGTGACGGACTGGGCACAGGCCTGTGTGACCCAACCGAGGATGCAGAGAAAAAACAGGGACTTCATCGGGTTTGCTTTTTTGTTGCCGATTTCGACACCTGTTGATAGCGCTTGTTGCCTGGCCGGGGCGGCGCTGCCACAGGCCATCATTTTTAGACGAAGAGGTTCAAGTCGCTGACATTGCCGGTTTGCAAATCGGACGGGTGGGATTCGGTGGTTGTGAAACGATACCGTTTTTGATCATACTGGTCTCTGTTGGGAATTGCAGCAGGGACGGGACGCACATGTTGACCCCCATTTGATTGAGGGACTGGAAATGAAACGGCACAAAACAGTCGGGGAGTTTTTGAAAGATTCCGCGCCCTGGAAAAAAGAATTGACCCGGTTGCGGGAGATCCTGCTAGGTACCGGGCTGGAGGAAACCGTCAAATGGGGTGCTCCCTGTTATTGTTCGGGAGGAAAAAACCTGGTCGGCATCGGCGGTTTCAAGTCGTATTTTGGGCTGTGGTTTTTTCAGGGGGCCTTGTTGGCGGACAAGCGGAAGGTGCTGGTTGCGGGTGGAGAAAAAACGCGGGCGATGCGTCAACTGCGTTTGACTTCCCTGCAGGACATCGACGAAAACCTGATTCGCATTTATGTGCAGGAAGCCATCCAGTTGTCCACGCAGGGGGTCGTCATTCAGGCCCGCAAAGACCTGCCGCTGGAAATTCCGCCGGAGCTGGGCGTCGCACTGGAGAAGAACAAAAAGGCGCGGGCGATATTCGAAAAAATGAGTAAATGCTGTCGCCGGGAGTATTCGGAATACATTGCGACGGCCAAACAGGAGGCGACGAAACAGCGCCGGCTGGAAAAAATCCTGCCCATGATTGAGGCCGGTGGCGGGCTGCACGACAAGTACCGGAGTTGTTGACACGCCGCTTCCAGGCGATTCCTTGTCCTGGGCAATTCATAAACTGAACCTGTTGCGAGAAACCGTGGACGATCAGAAACAGCCCCAAGCATCGGCAACGACCGACACCGCCAGCGAAGTGGTCTGGAATGTTCCCAATGTCCTGTCCATGTTTCGGCTGGTTTTTGCCGCCGCAGTGTTTGTTTTGTTGCCACTCGGCTTTTATGCCAGCGCGCTGGTAATGTTTCTGGTTTCGGCGGCCACGGATTTTGTCGATGGATGGTGGGCCCGGCGTTTCAACCAGATTACGAAACTGGGACGCGTGCTCGACCCGTTTTGTGACAAGATTCTGGTGTGCGGCACTTTTATTCTGCTGGCTGTCGAGATGAATGGTGCGGCATCCAGTATCATCCCCCCTTACGCGCGGATCGCCGGATGGATGGCGGTTGTGGTCGTTGCGCGCGAGTTGCTGGTCACCGCGCTGAGGAGTGCCGTCGAAGGATCGGGCGGAGATTTTTCTGCAAAAATGGCCGGGAAACTGAAAATGTGGTTTCAGTGCATTGCCATCGTGGCCGCATTTGTTGCGTTGCTGTCTGTCGGTGAAGTTACCGTGCGGGACGCTTTTGAACAGCCGAAGTTCCCGTGGTGGTTGGCCGGTATCATGGTTCTGGCTAACTGGACCGCTGTACTGTCCACTCTGTGGTCCGGATGGGGCTACGTCCGCGCCGCGGCACCGATGTTTCGCAACCCCGTCCGGCAGGAATAGCGAGGGGAACCGTGCCGCAACGAAGGCCGACTGCGGTGACTCTCCTGCATCTCCACCACTGTCTCTAAACGGACCCGTCGGGCTTTGTTCAGTTCAAACCGTCCGGAATGCCATGGGGGAACCGGTCGGCGATGACCTGGTTGATATATTCGCGACGGTGGGCGGGTCGCGGATGGGTGCTGAGAAATTCCGGTTGTCCGCCACCGCCAGCCGACTCTTCCAGAATGTCCATGACTTCCAGCATGTGATTGGGATGGTAACTGGTCAGGACCATCAGCTCGACGCCCCATTTGTCAGATTCCAGTTCGTCCTCGCGACCATATTTCATGGAAACCATGTTGCCGACCATTTGCGCCACCTGG
>JBGSVU010000484.1:0-1695 GCA_041752775.1 Pirellulaceae bacterium
TTGCCTTCACGCTGCTTGCCTTGCAGCAACGGCTGGCCAGTGCCGCCCAGTCTACGGGCCCGAACACGCCATCGAGTGTCATTCCGGCGTTTGCCAAAGGCGATACCTCCAGGCCTGGAAAGCGCAAAAAGAGAAAGCAGCGCGGTGGCCAGCCGGGCCATCCGGGGCGGACTCGCGATCCGCTGTCCGGGCCGGACCGAACACGCGAACACCAACTGGAGCGTTGTCCGGACTGCGATGGCAAACTGAAACGAACGGGCGATGTCCGCTCGCGACGCAGCGAAGACATCCCCGAAGACCTCCAGCCGGTTATCACCCAGGACAACATTCATCGCGACTGGTGCCCGGCCTGCCAGAATCGGGTCGAGCCGCGAGTTCCCGACGTGCTGCCCAACTGCACGCTGGGCAATCGCACGCTGGTCCTGTCGGCACTGCTGCATTTTTTGCAGGGGCACACGATCGGCCAGATTGTGCAGACGTTCATCTTTCACCTGCGGATGAAAGTCACGCTGGGCGGGCCAGCGCTGGCACCCTTTCAGGGTGCACGGTTAACGGGGTTTTGCTTTCCGTGGGTGTCGCTGCGCTCAACCCACGGCTAATGGCTTCAAACCCCTGCCGGGGTATTTTCTGGCCGTCGCGACCCGTCGGGGTAATTGCCTGCTGTCGCGACCTGCCGGGGTAATCTTTTGCTATCGCAACTTGGGAGCTTCGCTGGAGTCGAACCTGGATTTCGGTTTTCAATGGGCGGCTCGTGATTCATTCACCCGATACAATTACCCAAATTCAGCGTCTCCAATCAACTGACTGAAAGCGGCGCTGATCACCTGGTTCCGGCGAACACAGTCCCGTTCAGATTCCCGGCCCATGCTGCGGCTGATCCGGCATCACTGGCCGCAGGTCTTCTGAAAAATTGTCGATTTCCTGTACTGCCAGGCAGGATGCCGCGAATCCCATCCCGGTTACCAGTATCGTGGCAAGCAGAATCGGGCGGGGGGCCTGCTCACGCAACACCAGCAGCGTCAGTGCCATCAGGGGGACCGCGGCGGCAACCATCAGCCAGATCCTGGCCAATCGCTGAATCCGCGTGGTCCACTGGACGAAAGCCGGGTCGTAAACCGTCTCACGCACCAACTGCGGGTAAATCACCCGCAGATTCAGCAGAGTGATGGCCAGAAACGGATAAGTCATCACCACTCCACCGCTTATGGCCAGCGATGAAAAAAAGTGAAGCGCGTCCTGCCAGGCAAACGACCGGTGAAACCACATCAACAAAACCGGAAACAGGATTCCGGCGACCATCCAGAGTGCTCCGCACAACAACGCGATTTCGTGACCGATGCCCCACAAGCGGTGCGGCACGCTGCCTCCACCGTCCATGCCCGCTACGGATTCCCTGTGCCATCTGTCCAACTCTCCATGAAACCGGAACAGCCGCCAAATGACAATCGCAATTCCTGCCGGAAACAATACGAGGTTCAGGGCAGCCGTGATTTGCAAAAAGCGAGGCCAAAGTTCGGGATACTTGCTGACGATCTGACCGCCGTTGTAAACCGTATTGAAAACGGCTGCGACCAGATTCGGAATCAGCGCTGCCAGCAACAAAATAATCCCGGCCGGCAAACGCATCAAACCAGTCACCAGAATGGACCGTTGCGGTGCCAGTCGCCGGGCGGCGGCCGGATGCAGCGCCACACG
>JBGSVU010000485.1:0-2706 GCA_041752775.1 Pirellulaceae bacterium
GATTCTGGAAGGCGACAAGAGTCGAACCCAGATTTTTACCGGGGTGGTCATCGCTCGCGCCGGCAGCGGTGTGGCGGAAACATTCACGGTTCGCCGGATTGTGGCTGGTGAAGGCGTCGAGCGCAAGTTCCCAATCCATTCGCCCAAGATTTCCAAAGTCGACGTGAAACGCTCCACCGTGACACGCCGCGCCAAACTCTATTTCCTGCGCGACCGGATTGGCAAAGCCGTCCGGTTGAAAGAACGCCGTACCTGATTGCCGCCTGGCAGTCGGCCGGCCGATCCTCCCACTGCGGTATCGCACTGCGGAATGTCACTGTGTGGATTTGTATGGACCTGTACAGTTCTCTGCATCGGGTTTGCGCCTGGCGGGCCGGGTGTTGGAGTCCATTGCGGCACCAGCGGCTGTTTTTACTCGCAGGATGTGATTTTTTCGGCGCTGGACGCCTTGATGTAACAAGGCTAAACCGCAGCGTCAGCGGGGCGGTCTGAATTGCCTTGCTACTTACGTGGCGGGTTGCCAGAAAATTCACAGCCTCTCGGCAGGATCATCATGATTCAGGATCGGCTTCCGGTGCGGCTCTTGTTCGTCATGGCACTCCTGTTCAGTTCGGTGGAACTGAATGCGGATGAGACTCCGGACAATCGGACGGCCGATCGCCCCAATATTCTGTTTTTCCTGGTGGACGATATGGGAGTCACCGATACGTCGGTCCGGTTCCTGTTGGACGCAAGTGGAAATCCGGTCGATGCCCCGCTGAACGAGCGTTACCGAACACCGAACATGGAGGGGCTGGCGGATTCCGGCGTTCGATTTGTGAATGCGCGGGCCTATTCGGTCTGTACGCCGACCCGCGCCGCGTTGCTGACCGGTCAGGACGCCGCGCGAATGCACATCACGACCTGGACTGACCCGCAACAGGCCATCGATACGGGTGCCGTCGAACGGAACGGGTTGATCGGGCCAGAATGGCGAATGAGTGGCGTCGATCCCGACTGGCCGACCGTCCCCCGAATGCTTGCTGACGCCGGGTACCACACGATTCATTGCGGCAAGGCCCACTTTGGTCCCAACGATACGCGAGCTGGCGATCCGCTGAATCTGGGATTTCAGGTCAATATCGCCGGACATGGTGCGGGTGGTCCCGGATCGTACCTGGGAATCCACAATTTCAGTGCTGCGTGGCGTGGCGGCGGAAAGCAGTGGGACGTGCCTGGCCTGGAGAAATATCACGGGCAGGAGCTTTTTTTGACTGAGGTGCTGACTCAGGAAATGGGCACCGCGATCGGGCGGGCGGTCGCCGCGCAGAAGCCATTTTTTGCATATATGGCTCATTACGCTGTCCATGCACCGTTCGAAATCGACCCGCGTTTTTCCGGGAACTATCCTGATTTGACGGGCAGCGACCTGGCATTCGCAACCCTGGTGGAAGGGATGGACAAATCGCTGGGCGATCTGGTGGCCAAACTTGAATCAATGGGTGTGGCCGAAGAAACCCTGATTCTGTTCTATTCCGACAATGGCAGCGACGGGCCGCTGAACAAACCGCTCCGTGGAAAAAAGGGAACCCGTTTCGATGGAGGCAGCCGCGTGCCGATGATCGTGGCCTGGGCAAAACCCGATCCGGACAGTCCACTTCAGAAAAAGTACCCGTTGACCGGCGGAACAGTCGACCGGACACTGGTCACGCCGATGGATTTCCTGCCCACTCTGGCGACAGTCGCGAGGGCTGAACTCCCTGAAAACGTCACGATCGATGGTTGCGATTTTTCGAACTGCTTTGGCGGCCAGCCCGGAACGGACCGGCCCCGGAACTTCTTGCTCCATTTTCCGCATGGCAAACACAACGACGAATTGTTCACCACCTGGATCGAGGGAGACTGGAAACTGCTCTGGCATTATGCCGATGCCCAATGGCAACTGACCAACGTTGCTGATGACGTGGGCGAAGTCCAGAATCGGGTCGATTCGCACGCGGAACTGGCCCGGGCCATGGCCGACCGGATGATCCGGCGGATGGACGAACTTTCGGTGCAATACCCACGGAGCCAGGCGACGGGGCTGCCGGTAAAACCCGATCCCGGGGTACTCTCTCACCGAAACGACTTGCCCGCCAGAATGGAACGGTAAAGCGCCGCGAATCCGCTCACGCCGCCTGCATAACCGGCACCCTCCGCATTAAATTGAAACCTGGACCCGCATCTCCAGGTAACGTTGAATGCCCGCCGCTGGCGAGTAGACTGAAAAAGACCGGCAAAAAACTGATTTCCTGCGAATCTGCGACGACTTAATGCTCAAATTTTTTCTGAAATTTCTACTGGTCGCCGGGATACTCGCTGGAATCGGAGTCGCAATCTGGCCACCGATTGCCCGTTCGATTGCCGAACGCAACAAGCCCCGCTGGCGGACGGCAGCCGTCGAACGTGGCGACGTCATCCAGACGGTCAATGCCACGGGCACAATCAAACCCGTCAAATCCGTTCAGGTGGGGTCGTTTGTCTCCGGACCGATTCAGGACCTGTACGTCGAGTTCAACCAGGAAGTCAAAGCCAACGAACTGCTTGCCCGGATTGACCCTCGACTGTTTGCAGCCAACGTGGCTCGCGACCAGGCGGTTCTCGCGACGCGTAAAGCCGACGTGCTGCGGGCCGAGGCCCTGCTCCAACAGGCTCGCAACGACGAACAGCGGGCCGTGAAACTCAAAA
>JBGSVU010000486.1:0-9879 GCA_041752775.1 Pirellulaceae bacterium
ATTCGCGAACGGCGATCCCTGCATCGCCAGGCCCTGATCCGGCCGCTGACTATCGTGCTGAAGGGCAGCAGCGCCGGAGAACCACCGATTGAGGGCTTTACCAAAAACTGTTCCCCCGCCGGACTGGGCGCCGTCACACGCAACTGTTTCGAAACCTGTCCGATTGCGATTCTGGAAATTCACCGCCTGAACAAACCGCCACTGCGGGTCCTCGCCGAATGCCGCTGGAGCGACCAGTTCGGCGAAGGCTGGTTTTACTCCGGATGGAATTTTCTGTCGCTCGCCCGCAGCTGATCCCGCGAGGCAGCAGCAGAATTCTGAAAACAGGCTGTCCGGATATCCGGGTGTCCGGGGCAGCCGATCAGGAGAGGAAACCGCGCCCGGTCAGCAGTTGGGCGATGCGTTCCACACATTCAACCGTGGACAGAAGTGCGGTGTCCAGAACAAGGTCTGGCGATTCAGGCGGCTGGAAATCGGCAACCGTCTCGTCGCCGGCATCGTTGCCATCGCTGTCAGGGTTGTGCCGCAACTGGCAGACTTCCGGCGGAGCATCGAGGTGAATCATCAGGAACTGTTCGCGACCGATCAGATCGGCAGCCCGCTGCCGGAACTCACGCTGCGGCGCCACCACAGCGAGAATACAGACCAGTCCGGCCTGATTGAACAGTCGGGCAACTTCGGCCGCACGCCGGATGTTTTCCGAACGGCCTTCGTGACCGAAACCGAGGTCGCGTGAGAGCCCCATCCGCATATTCTGTCCGTCGATCACAGCCGCACTGCGGCCCTGGTCAAACAACCATCGCTCCAGCCCCCGCGCGGTTGTCGATTTGCCGCTGCCCGGCAACCCGGTCAGCAACAGGGTGACCGGCCGCTGGCCGTAACGCGCCTGACGCTCGTCGGATGAAACCTGGCTGACCGAGCCACTCAACGTTTTGCTGGCCGGCTCTTCGTCCCAGTGACTGCTGCTGTTTTCGCTGGTCTGGCGGGCCAGAATCATCCCGGCCGCCACGGTGCTGTTGGTGATCCGGTCCACAACGATGAAAGCGCCCGTCGCGCGGTTGCGGCGATAGTCATCAAAAAACAGGGTCTGGGCTAGCGTGATTTTACAACGTCCGATCTGGTTCAGCTCGAGGGTCGGAGTCTGTTGCCGGTGCAGGGTGTTTACATCGACCTGGTAACGCAGCGTGTTGATGCTGCCGGCCACGGTTTGCGTCGACTGTTTGAACAGATACTGTTTGCCGGGAACCATCGCCGACTCGCTCATCCAGACCAGCATGGCGTCAAAACTGCGGCCGGACTGGGGCACATTGCCGGGCCGGACGATCATGTCGCCGCGACTGACATCGACTTCGTCTTCGAGGGTCAAGGTCACCGATTGCGGCACGAAGGCTTCGTCGAGGTTACCGCCGTGGGTCACGATCGATTTCACACGGCTGGTCTTGCGGCTGGGCAGGACCATGATCTCGTCACCCTGCCGCACAATCCCGGAAGCGATCGTTCCGGCAAAGCCGCGAAAGTCCAGATTGGGGCGGAGCACATACTGCACGGGGAAACGGAAATCGACGAAATTCCGGTCCGAACCGATGTTTACCGATTCCAGGAACTTCATCAGCGTGGGGCCGCTGTACCAGTCCAGATTTTCACCGCGGTCCACCACGTTGTCGCCATGCAGGGCGGCAATCGGTATGAAATTCAGGTCCGGAATGTCCAGCCGCGTGGCAAACTCACGGTAATCATTGCGGATTTTTTCATAAACTTCTTCGCTGAATCCAGCGAGGTCCATTTTGTTAATCGCGACCAGAATGTGCCGAATGCCCAGCAGCGAAACAATGAAGCTGTGCCGCCGCGTCTGTTCCAGCACCCCGTAGCGGGCGTCGATCAGGATGATCGCCAGGTCGGCGGTGGAGGCCCCGGTGGCCATGTTGCGGGTGTATTGCACATGACCGGGCGTGTCGGCAATGATGAATTTGCGTTTGGCGGTGGAAAAGTACCGGTAGGCCACATCGATCGTGATCCCCTGCTCGCGCTCGGCTTTCAGTCCGTCGGTCAGCAGCGCCGGATCGAAACCGCCACCGGTCGTGCCGTGCACAACCGAATCTTTTTCGATTTTTTCCAGCTGGTCTTCATAGATCATTTTGGAGTCGTACAACAGCCGGCCGATCAGCGTGCTTTTGCCGTCATCGACGCTGCCACAGGTGATGAAACGCAGCAGTTCTTTCTGCTCGTGCTGGGCGAGGTACGACTCGATGTCGGTTGCGATCAGGTCGGAATGATGACTCACGGAATCTTTTCGTGGGCAAAGTGTTGGAGTGTGGGCCGGGTTCAGAAGTAGCCTTCGCGTTTTTTGTCTTCCATGCTTCCCTCATCGTCGTTGTCGATCAGCCGACCCTGACGTTCACTGGTCGTGGCCAGCAGCATCTCCTGGATAATCTGCGGCAGAGTCGTCGCGTTCGATTCGACGGCTCCGGTCAGCGGGTAACAGCCGAGGGTGCGGAATCGGACCATCTTCTGTTCAATTTTTTCGCCCGGCTGCAGTTTCATGCGGTCGTCATCGACCATGATCAGGATCCCGTTGCGGTTCACGACCGGTCGGAGTGCCGAGAAGTACAGCGGAACGAGTGGGATGTTTTCGAGGTGGATATACTGCCACACGTCCAGCTCCGTCCAGTTGGACAGCGGAAAAACGCGGATCGATTCGCCCGCAGCCACACGGGTGTTGTACAGGTTCCACAATTCGGGTCGCTGGTTTTTGGGGTCCCAGCGATGGTGTTCGTCGCGAAAGGAGAACACCCGTTCCTTGGCCCGGGATTTTTCCTCGTCCCGGCGGGCTCCACCAAACGCCGCTTCGAAACCATACCGGGACAAGGCCTGTTTCAGCCCTTCGGTTTTCATCACGGTGGTATGCTGGCCGCTGGAACGGAAGGGGTCGATATTCAGCTTCAGCCCCTCTTCGTTGACATGCCGGATCAGCTCCAGGCCCAGTTCCTCCCGAATCAGTTTGTCCCGGAAACGGTACATGTCCTGGAATTTCCAGGTCGTATCCACATGCATCAGGGGAAAAGGTGGACGGGCGGGATAAAAGGCCTTCAGGGCCAAATGCAGCATAACCGCGCTGTCTTTGCCGATCGAATACAGCATGACCGGCTTTTTGAATTCGCTGGCGACTTCGCGAATGATGTGAATGCTCTCGGATTCGAGCTGTTTCAGGTGAGTCAGTTGGTACATGAGCCGGTGAGAAAAAACCAGAACCGCGAGCGGTCCACATTGGAAACTGTCCGGTTGCACTCGCACAACCCGTCAGTTGACCGCAACAGGCGCAGACGGGGTCAGGCAGCGGCAAATCCTGCTCACGACGCAGTCGGGCTGATAACAGACCAGAAGTACCCCAGTATAATCCGGCGGGGAAACCTCACAAGACGAACTTCTTCCCTGAGAGACGTTCGGTGAACAGTTGCCGCGGCATTCGCCGGTCCGGTCCGGCCTGGCACCCGCGAATTCTGCGGCCGGAAAGCTGAAGCGAAGACCACTGGGCGGAACCCGTCAGGTCGGAGCCGGAATGGTACCGTTTATCGATTCACCTTCATTCCCCGCCTGCCGACAACTCAAACAGTTCCAGCACGCGGTCTTCGTACTGACTGCCAAAAACCAGCACGACCAGCCGCGCCACGATTTGCTGGTCGTCGCTGGTCAGAAACGACTCACCGCCACCGATCTGCGCGATTTCCGCGAGGGGAATCGACTGCCGCTCCTGCCGACAGGTCACTGTGGAAACGATGCCACCGTGGCGGCGAAAATCCGATGCCAGCTGCAGGCATTCCGTCTGGCGATCGTAGTGCGGAGGGGCATCGCCAAACAGCAGGATTACCTTGCGCGCGGAGTCGCGGAACTGGTTGTTTTCGATGACCCACCGCAGGCCTTCATCGACTGCTTCGGGTTCGTCACCTCCACCAGCGGCGCGGATTCCGCTCAAAAAGCCCACCACTTCGCCGAGATTTTCCGTCAGCGGCAATCCTTTTACGACGTACTCGTCACCGCTGTCGCGATAGGTGCAAATGCTGATGCGGACCGATGGGATCAGACGCTGGAGGATTTTGCCAATGCGTTCGATCTGGGATTTCACCTGGTCGATTTCGCCCTGCATGCTGCCGGTGCTGTCGAACGTGATGGCGATGTCCAGGCCTTCTTTTTTCAGCTCCTGGAGGAACAGCTCAAACTCGATCCGGCCTCCGGTTGGAATCTGCGATCCGGTTATATCAGTCATCTGCATCGGCGCACTGCTGGAGCTCGATCCGGCGTAGAGGTCGATCGACAGCGCTGAAACGGGCTGACGCATCCCGGTCAGGTCGGCAGGACGTGTTTCAGTTGGCACCAGGCTTTCGGTCAGTCGTGGCAAATCCTGCAGTGACGTCTGCTGCAATTCATCGGGAGCAAGATCGGCTTGCGGCCGCGCAGGCGCCTGGCCGAGCACGATTTCGATGCCTTCGCCACCGATTCCGCGGCGGGCGAGTGTCCACGGAACCATCGCCAGCAATCCCAAAACCAGCAAATGGGCGGCGACCGCGATAGTGACTGAAAACGTGTGTTCCAGCCAGCGCGAGGGGGGATCGACCGGATCGTAGGCGGTTGTCACGGCCTGGCGGCTGCGGGGGATCGTGATGGTGGCCCGGCAATTGGGGCATTTGCCACGTTTTCCCAGCTGTTCCTTGCGAACGCTGAACCGCTCACCGCATTTGGCACAAATCAGTTTCATCTGGAATCGAATCTGCAAGCTGTCGTTTGCGGACTTCCGTCCGTTCGATCAATCATGGCAGGTCATGCCGGAAAAGCCAGCGGTCATTTGACAGGCGGTCGCCGAATGGACCTTTTTTGCGAAATGGGTGCCGGATTGGAGTAGAATAACAGCGGAATGTGGAAGTGGCCCGTTTACTGATTTTCCTGTCCGAATGTTCCGCCGGATTGCGGCCGGTTGGCCAGTTTGACTGTCCGTTGTGATGGCGGGTTGTCATCAGGCCCCGCGTTTTTTCTGGTTCCGGCTGAACGTCTGGATTCGTACCACCGCTGTGCCAGGAGACTGACGATGCCCATTATTCTTGTTGTCGATGATTCAGCTGTTGACCAGAAACTTGTTGGCGGTTTGCTGGGACGCGATTTCGACTGGGTTGTGGCTTATGCTGACAACGGCCAGGCCGCGCTTGAGATGGTCGAGACCCTTTCTCCCGACTTGATCGTCACCGACATGTTGATGCCGGTGATGGATGGCATGGAACTGTGCCGCGAGGCGATAAAAATTGCGCCCCAGATTCCCGTGGTGCTGATCACGGGACAGGGGAGCGAAGACCTCGCTGTCAAAGCATTGGCGGCAGGTGCAGCCAGCTATGTTCCGAAATCGGCACTGGCCGAATCGCTGACGGAAACCGTCGACCAGTTGCTGGCCTTTGCCGAACGCGACCGTTCCAAGGAACGGCTGATGACGTTCACATCCCACACGCGACACCAGTTCAATCTGGAAAATGATCCGTCTTTGATTCCCGCGCTGCTGGATTTTGTGAGGGAGTCCATGATTCTGTTGCAGTTGGGAGACGCTGCCCGCCAGCGTCAGGTTTCCGTCGCGGTCGAAGAGGCATTGCTGAATGCCATGCTGCATGGCAATCTGGAGTTGCCTGAGCACGTGTTGCTATCGGTTCGTCAGTCATTGCACGCTGGCGACGAACCGGAAATCGTCGGCAAACAGCGGGCGCTGGAACCGTGGAGCAGCCGTCGCGTCCAGTTTGCGATGGACTTGACCCAGTCCCGCGTCCAGTTCGTGATCCGCGACCAGGGGGAAGGTTTCGATCACTCGAAACTGGCCGAACCGACCGATCCGGAGTCCATCTCGAACATGAAAGGTCGCGGGCTGGCCCTGATTCGCAACTTCATGAGCGAAGTTTCCTTCCGCGAAAACGGTCGCGAAATTCACATGTGCCTGAGGCTTTGACGGAGAACGGGCGGTGGCGGTAAACCACCCTGATTCCCTGTTTCCCTGTCAAACCGGCAGGATCTGGAGATCCGAACTGCAGTTCCGACCGGGCAGGCTTCCGATTTTTCCTGCCACGGTTTGTGATGAACTGCAACGACCGGAAAATCCAGGTGGCCGGAAAATCCTATTTGTCTTCGGGCTTGATCCCCATCTTGCTGCGATCGGGATAGGCCGGCCGGTTGGGCGGCACGAAGCCGTTTTCCCGAACCGCCTTCAGCATTTCCTCAATGGCGACATCCAGTTGCGGGTCGCCGCCATCGAGCATTTTTGCCGGATCGTCGACAACGCGGATGTCGGGATCGACGCCATGCCCTTCGATTCCCCAGGTTCCATCCAGGTCGTAATAGGCAAACGTTGGTGCCGTGACGCTGGAGCCGTCAATGTTGGTCGGCCCACCCGAAATGCCGACCAGGCCTCCCCATGTCCGCATGCCGATCAGGGGTCCCAGTTTGTTCTGTTTGAACAGGGCCGGGAACATGTCGCCGCCGGAACCCGCCATGCCATTGATCAACATGCATTTGGGGCCCTGGTGCGAATCGGGCGGCCAAATCCAGTCGCGTCCGTCGCGGCGGGCCCAGGCGTTGGTGGCCGGCCGGTTGAGCAGTTCAATAAAGCGTGTCGGAATCTGTCCGCCGCCATTCCATCGATCGTCCACAATCAGAGCTTCCTTGTTCAACTGACCTGACAGCATCCGGACCAGATCGTTTTGGCCAGGCACGCCGGTGTTGACGACATAGATGTAGCCAACTTTGCCTTCGGATTTCTCTTCGACCTGGCGACGTCTGGATTCGATCCAGTGGCGGAATCGTAACTCGTCGTCGCTGTCCAGCAGTTTGACGGCGACCTGTTTGTCGTCCGCATCGATCTGGTTGTCGTCGCTGACGGTCAGCGTGACAGTCATTCCCGCGCGTCCCACAAAGGGTTTGTAGGGACTCTCGTCGGTGGACAGGGTGACACCGTTAACCGCCAGCAGATACTGGCCTTCTTTTATCCCGGCCTGAACCAGCGGATTGCGGGCATCGACATCCCAGGCCGCGCCCTGCTGGAAATCGACCATTTTGTAACCGCCGTCGGCTGCTTCGAAACGGCACCCAACTAAACCGACCTTGACCGAATCGGCCCCGTCCACGTCGCCTTCCCTGTAGTAAGCATGTCCGACGTTGATTTCCGAGATCATTTCCCTGATCAGGAAACTGACATCCCGCCGCGAGACACAGTCTTCCAGCATCGCGGCGTAATGGTCGCGAACGCGGGGCCAGTCGACACCGTGCATGTTCGGGTCGTAAAAGAAATCCCGTTCGACTCGCCACGACTCGTGAAAGACCTGTTTCCATTCGGCGCGGGGGTCGATGGTCATGGTCATCCCGGCGGTGGGAACCGGTTTTTCCAGCTTCTGGTCGGCGGCCGCGTCAACGACAAAAACCTCGCTGGGTCCCCGCAGGATCATCAGCTTTTTGCCATCGGCAGAAATTGCAAAACCGCCCCGCCCTTGTGCAACGTTTTTTTCCTCGACATCGTCCGCGGTCAAGTCCAGCAGCTTGATGCCGCTGCCCGGGTCGTTACCGCCGCGGCCACCGCCGCGGGCGTAAATCAGATTTCCCTTGTGATTCACCGCGATGCCGCCAAAATTTCCGGCTTTGACCGGGATCTGGAAAGCGCGGGCTTCGATTCCGTCAAAATCAATTTCGACGGGTGGGGCCGATTTCTTGCTCCCCTTGTCCCCGCCGTTTTTGTCGTCGTCTTTCGCCCCGCTGGTGTCCCCGGCCCTGCCAGTATCCCCAGAGGCGTCATCGTCGCTGTCATCGTCATCTTCGTCGTCTTCGTCGTCTTCGTCGTCTTCGTCGTCACCTTTCTTTTTGTCGTTGCCGTCGTCATCGTTGCCGTCGTCTTTTTTGTTGTCCGGCCCGGCATCATCCTTCCATGATTCTTCGTCGCTTTTGGCCAGCAGTGGGTTTTTCACATCCGGTCGCAGCGGCATGGCCACGAGGACTTCGGTATCGGTGTAAACAAACGACGTTCCGACGTCGTCGTATTTTGGTGCCGTGAAGGAGCGATTGCTGGAAAAGTAAATGTAATCTCCCTTGCGGTCGAAGACGGGTGAACTGTCGTTGAAAAAACCCGACGTCAATTTACGCTTCGTGCCGTTCTCGACGTTGTATACCCAGACGACGGAGTTGGGAGCCCGAAGGTCCTCGCTGCGTGACCAGGTAATCCAGCGGCTGTCATGCGACCACTCGACGCCAATCGGGGATGAAGTCGGGTCGCGATCGACCTGTTTGGTTTCGCCCGATTCGAGCGAATGCAGATGCAGGGCACCCATTTTGTCGGCGAAGGTAATCCATCTGGAATCGGGCGACCAGGCGGGACTGTAGCGATAACAGTTTCCGTCCTGGGTCAGATGGCGGGTTTCGCCCATCCCGTCGGACTGGGTTATGTACAGTTCGTATTCACCGGTGGCATCGGACAGGTACGCGATCCACTGCCCGTCGGGGCTCCACGCCGGATCGCGTTCGGCGATGCCGCTGGTATGAGTCAGATTCCGGGGCGATCCGTTTTTGACCGGCAGGGTCCAGAGGTCGCCGCGGGCCTCCACCGCGAGGCGTTTGGCCGACGGCGACAGATCGATCGACTGGATGAACTCCGCCGAATCAACGGTTCGCGGTCGCAACTTGGGGCGATCGCCCGGAATCACGATAGAGACCGGTTCGGCCTCCCCGGAGGCCAGGTCCAGCAGAAACAGCGATTTGCCGTTTTGCAGGATGATCTCGCCTTTGCCATCCGGGCCAGGCCCGATCGAAGGCCACTTGCAGTCGTCGTCGGCAAAATCAGTGACCTGTTGGCGTTCTTCGGTTTTGGTGTTAAAGGCCCAGATATTCAGCCGGTGTTCCGGTCCGGCGTCAGACAGATAGTAAACGGTCTCGCCATGCCACATTGGAAACGAATCGGTCCCTTCGAAATCTGTGATCTGTCTGGATTCGTTACTTTCCAGCCCGAACAGCCAGATGTCCGAAGCCATTCCGCCGCGATATCGTTTCCAGGTTCTTGTGTCACGGCTGTGCGGTGTGTAGGCCAGCCACTTTCCGTCGGCACTGATCGCACCGTTGCTGCCATAGGGAACAGGCAGCGCGGTTTCCTGCGGCGCATTGGGAGCCTGCGTGAACAGTTGCGACTGGCGCCCCAGCCCGGCGAAAGCACTGGAGGAAAAAAGCAGTTTCCCGTCGGCAGTCCACTCGCAGAGATTCTCACTGGCGGGATGATACGTGACGCGTTGCGCGGGACCTCCCCCGACGGGGATGGTGTAGAGGTCCTGGTTGCCGTCGTAGTTTCCGGCAAAGGCCACCGTTTTTCCGTCAGGAGAAAAACGCGGCATCGACTCTTCGCCAGGAGGAGCCGCAAGCGGTCGGGCCATCCCGCCCTCACGCGGGGCCAGCCAAAGGTCTTCACCATAGACAAACACGATCTGTTCCGCAGAGACATCCGGATAACGCATCATGCCTGCGGCGGGAGTTGTCTGGGCGGTCGCGTGAGGGGGAACGATCCAGAACGCAAGGCCGGCAATCGTCGCTAGGAAACAATGGATGCATTTCATGATTTGGATCTCTGGTGCAGATGGATTGCCTGCATTATGGCAGCTCCTTCAGCGCATTTCAAACCACCCGGCAAAGTGTCGACCTGGAAACAGAATCTGCCCCAGGCCAAAACCCGTTTTTCAGCATCTGCGGCTGGAGCAGGCAGGATTCCGGATTGCCGGATTTGTATTCCGGTTCCAAACCGGGAGAGGAAAGACCCGTGAAAATTGTTGCGTCAATTGTTGCCAACAGCTGGGGGAGGACATTAGGCTGGTTTTCGCGAATTCCCCTGCC
>JBGSVU010000487.1:0-3878 GCA_041752775.1 Pirellulaceae bacterium
ATTCAACATTCTCGTCGTTGTCGCCCGGGTTTTCCGCTTCGACTTCCCGCGCGGTGAGTCGGGTTCCGTCAAAGTGACCATCGGCCTTGACAAACGCCCCGTTGCTCAATTGCGTTGTCACCTGGGAGTTCGAATAGTCGACGGTGATTCCCAACAGGGTGAAGGTCCTGTTGGTGGTGTCCAGATTTGAAATGGCCGCCCGCAATTCGAAATTGCGACTTCCCTGGTTTGTGTTCTGCCCCGTGCCATTTTCGACTTCGCGAGCCGTAACGACTGATCCGGACAGGTTCCCTTCGACTTTCACTGTCGCACCGTCCTGAAGTGTCCCGTGGACCTCGGCGCCGTTATAGTTGACGGTCAAACCGAGGAACTGGAATGTGCGGGCCGTGGTATTGAGTGCCGACACCGTCCCACGGGCTTCGAAATTGTCCTGGCTGTCGCCCGGGTTCTTCCGCTCGACTTCGTGAGCCACAACCTGACCACCGGTAAAGGTACCTTCAGCCTTGAAGAACGCGCCATTGACCAGCGTACCTTCCACACGGGCCGAACCGTAACTGATCGTCAAACCGGACAGTGAAAATGTCTTTGCTGTCGTGTTCAGGTTGGCAACCGTTCCACGGACCTCAAAATCGCCGTCCGTACTGTAGTCATCACTGTCGTCGAACAAGTCGTCCGAACTGTCGCGGAAGTAGTCGTCGTTGCCCGATCCGCCACGCATGCGGTCCCTGTGTGGACCACCATCGAGGTCATCGTTGTCGTCGTCGCCGTCCATGTCATCACTGCCCGACTGGCCGTACAAGCGATCCGAACCGCTGCCACCCCGCAGATAATCGTCCCCGCTGCCACCCACGAGGTCGTCCCAGCCCGAGTCACCGAGGATCCTGTCGCTGTCGTCGCCGCCGAACAGGCGATCATTGCCGTCGCCACCGCGAATCAGGTTGCGGCCCGCAACCCCATCCAGAATGTCGTCGTCGAAACCACCGTACAGGCTGTCGTCACCCAAATCGCCGAAAACGGTGTCGCGTCCCGACTGTCCGTACAGCGAGTCGTTGCCGCTGTCGCCCTGGATCCGGTCGTCACCCAGTTCACCGTAAATGCTGTCGTCGCCATCGCCGCCGCGGATGTAATCGTTGCCGTCCTCACCCACGATCAGGTCATGCCCAGAACCACCAGACAGCGAGTCACTGCCCGAATGACCAAAAATCCGGTCATCACCCGACCCACCGTCGGCATAGTCGTCGCCCAGTCCGGAATAGATCGAATCAATGCCATTGCCGCCAGAAATCCAGTCGTCTCCACTACTGCCGTCGATCCAGTCGTCTGACGATCCGCCGACAATCCGGTCATTTCCGCCAGCGCCCAACAGGCTGTTGCTCCCGCCAGTCCCCCGCAGGAAGTCATCGTTGGGACCTCCATTCAGGACATCGCGCGCCCCGCCGCCGATCAGGGTGTCATTTCCCGACTGGCCGAATGCCCTCGAAGAGACGACCGAATCGTTGCGAAACCAGTCATCTCCTCCGCCCCCCACAAAGACGACTTCATTGACACTGGACAGCCCATAAGCCTTTGCATCCACGCCAAACCACGTGACGGCCAACTGGGTTGAATCGCTGGAGATTCTGACCGAATCCGCTGCATTCGTACCACTGACCGTGACAATGCCGGTCCCTGCATCAAAAGAGATCCCCGCCAACAACTGGCGGTTTTCCAGCTTCTGGAAATCCGGATGGCGCGAGGACTGTGACTGGTTGCGGCGTGCGGGACGGGATCTGGATTTTTTCATCGGAAAATTCCTTTCGGCGAAATTACGCGAATGTTCGGGCAAATTTGCCCCTGGCGGGTCCATGAAATGCCAAAAACCCGTTGCTCTACCTGTCAGAGCCGATCCCAATGCCCTGGACCGCCAATTTTTTCAAGAATCCGTTCCGAATCCCGCAGTTGCCAGCAAACAGTCGATCAGCCACGTACCAACGCCACGCCAGCACGAGGACTGCGATGAAAGCGGCCTGCTTGCAGAAACAGCAGAAGTTACCGTGCAGTCCACACGGTTCGAGGCACAAAATTCAGGCGTGCCGCCAGCAACAAATGCAACCGCACCCCACAGGCAGATGAAGGCGTCCCGTCCTGGCGCTCTCCAGTTTCCATCCGGGTACAGCAAATTGAAACAGGCACCCTGAAGGGAAACTTCAGGATGCCTGCAAGTGAAAACTTGTCGGCTTCGCGAACTATTCGGGCCAACCATCATCCGGACCAGCGATCAACCTCGACGCCAACGGGGTCAGTCGTCGCGTGCCGATTTCTTGATGTCGACGGTGCCGGGAATCGGCTTCTCGGGCTGGACATCGTATTTGGCGTCGGGAATCTCTTCGTTCATGTCCCCGGCGGCTGCAAAGTCAATGGCTTCGGTCTGGCTGTGACCGGATGTTTCGGCCGGTACCGACTCAAATTTGGCATGCTCCTCGATCATGGCAATGACTTTGCCTTCGACAATCATGTTCCGCAACATGTCGATCTGTCCGTTGCGGTCCAGCCGGGCGCGGACTTTGCGCGGTGATTCGTTCGAACTGCGGGCAATTTTGGCAATTTCGGCATCGTAATCGGCGGGCAAGTCTTCGACTTTTTCTTCCTCAGCGATCCGCTCCAGAATGAAATGCTCCTTCAACAGGGTTTCAGTACGGCGCATCGCATCCTGACGCAGACGGTTTTCATGACCGCGAATTTCTTCGGCGGAAAATCCGCTTCGTTTCAATTCCATCGTGGCCCGTTGCATTTCGCGGCGGAACTGTTTTTTCAGAAGTTCTGGTGGCAAATCCCAGTCCGCCGATTCGGTCAACTTCTGGCTGATCTGATTCCTAATCGACTGGCGCTGGTCGTATTCCAGTTGCGACTGCAGCTGGGCGCGAACGAAATCGACAAAATCGCCGACGTTGTCAAATCCGAACTGTTTGGCAATTCCTTCCCGGTCGGTTGCTTCCTCGCGTTTGACATCCAGCACCTCAAACTCAACCTGCAGAGTCTTGCCCTGATAGACTTCGTTGTCGGCGAATTCGCTGACCTGCATTTCCGTGCTTCGCCTGTCGCCGGCACTGGCGCCGACCATCAGTTTGTCAAAGTCGCGGATTTCGCCATCCGCAAGGCTCAATACAGGCCGAATACGAACCGGAATCTCGCCGCCATGGCTGACCGGCTTGCCCTCAAACGAGGACCGGATTTCGCACACCACGGTGTCGCCGGCCTGGGCGGGTTCATCCACCGGGACCAGAACCGAATTGCTCGACCCGAGAACATTGATGTAATGATCGACCTCGGTGTCGGAGAACGTCCGCTCGGGACGCCTGAGTTTGATTCCCTTCCAGTCCGGAGTCTTGAAATCGGGGCGAACCTCAATGTCAAACTCGAATTTGAAATCACCCGTTTCCGGGACGTTGATTTTTTCGTAATCCAGGTCTGGTTCGCTGATGGCGGAAAAGTGGTCGCCGCTGTTGACCTGGGCCAGGCTGTCCATCAACAGTGAACCCTTGACCTGATCTCCCACCTGCTTTTTAAAGCGGCTTTCGACCAGGGACCGGGGTGCTTTGCCTGCCCTGAAACCGGGAACCTCGGCTTCCGGAGCCAGTTTGTCAAACCGCTCCCGAAAATAGCGGTCGATGTCTTCCCGGGCCACAGAGACCCGCACGTGGCGGCGACAGGCCGACAGCTTCTCAATATCGACGGACAGGTTCAGTTTTTTTTCCGGCGCGGTCTGCTCGTCCGTGCCAGGGGTCGGTTCGCTCGTATCTGTAGACAACTTTTCAGGTCCTTCAGTTCATTAATTCGGAAAATCGTCCGCGTCGCATGCAAACGCTAATTGACAGGGAAATACGCCAGTTTGTCAAGCG
>JBGSVU010000488.1:0-3144 GCA_041752775.1 Pirellulaceae bacterium
GCGAAACAGCACGGCAAAAATCAATTTGCCGGTTTGGCAACAGTATCGCTCGGCGAGGCGTTTCGATTGTCAGGCCTGGCCGCTCTCCGGGCTGGTAGGATTTGCGCTGATGCTCGTTTCCCTCGACGTGAAATCGGTTCACTGGCGGGGAAAATACTGGCGGGTAGGTGATGGCGGAACAGTGCGTTTCGAAGGCAACCGGGACTACGAAAATATCGTCCGGGTCAGAAACCGCAGCACGGCGGGCGCAACGGCCCGGTGGGGAAAGACCCCGAAGCGAGCGGGACGAAAAGCGGCCTGAGCGCTGGCAATCCGGCCGTTGGGAAACCCCGGTAGAATCAGGGCCCGCCACGGTTGCGGCCCCGGATAAAAACCTGCTGAACCGGCCCAGTCAAAACAGATCGGTCCGTGCATCTGGAATCAACGCTCCTGCGAAGGTGATTCCCACAGGTCATTTTCTGGAGCCGGTATGGTTTCCGGAAAATTGCCGGACTGGGTGACCACCAGTTTTTCCGGATCCGCAGGGTCGCGAGAAACCAGTCGGGCCTGCAGTTCCGGGTGTGCGCGCAGCAGTTGCAGAGCCTGGTCCGGCGGCAAGACGCTGAGCGCGGAAGCCCACGCGTCGGCGGCCATTCCGGTCGGAGCGAGAACGGTCACCAGAGTGGAGTGGGTTACCGCACGCCCCGACCGAGGATCGACAATGTGCGAATGGTGTTTTCCGTCGATAACCAGAGACTGCTCAAGGTCGCCACTGGAGGAGACGCTGCCCGAGGACAGCGGAATGACCAGGTCGCCAACTGTTCCGGCTGCGGGAATCCGGATCCGCCAGGTGGTGGCGCTGTCGCCGGGTTCGGTCGCCGAACCGGTGTCCTGCCGGGGCGGCGTACCCAGTACCACGATATCGCCGCTGGCATCGACCAGTGCAGCTTTGATTCCCTGTTGGCGCAGGATGGCCACCACACAGTCCGCGGCGTAACCCTGGGCAATGCCTCCGAAATCCAGTTGCATGTCGGCACGCAACAAGCGAACCTGGTTGGGTTCGGACAGCTGAATGAGTGGCCAACCGATTCGGTCGGCCGCTGCCGCGATTCGGGATTCGTCCGGCAAACGGTTGCGTTTGATGGCGGCTCGCCAGAGGTGGCTGGCGGGTCCGACGGTAATGTCAAACGCGTTTCCAGTCTGCTGGCTGAACTCCCGCGCCCGGATCAGCAACTGATAAAACTCGTCGGGGACTTCAAACCAGCGGTCTGTCCCCGATGATCGTGAAAGCTGCATGACCAGGCTGTCCCGGCGATAGTCGCTGAGCATGGCATCGAGTTCATCAACTTTGGCCCATCCCGCGGCGATCGCCTCGCTGGCAACCGCTGCCGATTCGGCGTACACCAGGGCTTTGAAGCGGATTCCCATCGCGCGATGTTCGAATTCGAAAAGTCGATGTTCGAATTTGAAATGTTGCCGTGGGCTTTCCGCGCCGGATGGATTCGGGGCATGCGCCGCCACGTTCTGGCCGGCCGGATTTGGCAGGGCGACGGATTCCGGTTTTCGGTCGCATCCGGAACCAGACACGCCTGCCGCGACAATCAGGCAGAACAGCCGACCGGTCAGGCAGCCCGCAGCGAATTTGCCTAAACGGGAACTCAACGGAATAACCCTCTTTCCCGGGAATTTGCTGCCATCCACGTGGCAAATCGCAGCTGCAAACCAGAACAGGAGAATCGATACGCAGCGTTGCGATTCTACCTGTCGCAGGGCGGCAGGTACATCGATTGACCCGCGACAACCGGGGGCGACCCGGCAACGTGACCCAATGTGACTGTCGCCGGACCTTTCTGCATAACGGAGCGGCTCTACCTGTCATTGCCGGTTGTTGTTGACACTGCCGTATTAAACTAAAATGGTGGCTGAAAACCAGTGGCGAACTGTCCGTCAGCCGCATTCCGTTGCCAACCGGACAGTTGCCGAACGGACAAACGCGCAGCGCCACCCCCTTTCAGTCCCAAACTCCTGCAACACAAGGTACCGGAAAATGACTCCAGCCCAATCGAACGACCCGCAAGGCAACCGCGCCGACCGCCGCACGTTTCTTGCATCTTCCACGCGTGCCGTGGCTGCCGGTGCCGTCCTGGGAACGGCCGGAATGAGTTCGGCCGTTTTGGCGAGGTCGGTCGCTCCAGGTGGTGTGCATGTCACGGGGCGTGAGACGATTCGGGTAGGGCTGATTGGCAGTGGTGGTCGCGGCAAGGGCGCGGCCGGGCAAATCCTCGCATCGACTGCGGCCAATGTGAATCTCACCGCGATTGGCGACGCCTTTGAAAACCGGCTTGAGGGATCCCTGAAGAACCTGAGCGAAAGCAGTCCCGACAAAGTCCATGTGGGCGGCGATTCGATGTTTGCCGGGCTGGACGCTTTCAAACGGGTGCTGGATTCGGATGTCGATCTGGTCATTCTCGCGACGCCGCCAGGATTCCGGCCGTTGCACTTTGAAGCGGCGATTGACGCGGGAAAACACGTTTTCATGGAAAAGCCGGTTGCTGTTGATGCTCCAGGCGTGCGACGGGTTCTGAAAGCAGCCGAACGGGCATCGGAAAAAAAACTGGCCGTCGCTGTCGGACTGCAGCGCCGTCACGAACGCGCCTATCGCGAGACGATCAACAAACTGCAGAACGGAGAGATTGGCGAACTGCTGGTCGCGCGGGTTTACTGGAATCAGGGCAGCCTCTGGTCGATTGCCCGCACGCCGAGCCACACCGAACTGGAGTACCAGATCCGCAACTGGCTGTATTTCAACTGGCTGTCGGGTGATCACATTTGCGAACAACACATACACAATCTGGACGTGATCAACTGGCTGATGGGCGACTATCCGGTTTCTGCCCGCGGGATGGGAGGCCGGCAAGTCCGTCTGGGTCCCGGACACGGCCAGATTTTTGATCACCACATGGTCGAGTACACCTATGGCAACGGACTGAAAATGATCAGCGAATGCCGGCAGATTCCCGAATGCTGGAACGAAGTCGGTGAGTGGGTGCATGGTTCCAGCGGATCCTGCAACATTGGTGCCGGCAAGTTCTACGACCTCAAGGGAAATCTGACTTCCGACAACGGCCAGCAGGAAGACGGTCACGCCATTGAGCAGCTGGACCT
>JBGSVU010000489.1:0-19126 GCA_041752775.1 Pirellulaceae bacterium
GGGTCCTGTGGCGGGTGCCGGAGCGGAAACGGCCACGGCTGGCGGAGTGGCAGGGCTGGTGGTCGGCAGCGTGGCGGGAACTGTACTGGACCGGGTGGGGGCCGGGTTGCGGGCGACTTCAACGGGTTTCTTTTTCTCTTCGTCTTCGTCGGGCTGGACCAGCCGGGAGACCCGAAAGACAGGTTCGGTTACCTGTTTCTGCACGGTTTGTTGTGCGTTGAGGGACTGGACCAGCGACGCGGAAATGATTCCGGAAATCGCCAAATTGCTGAATGCCCGTGGAAACGTCATTCATTCCTCCGTTCTGGTTGTTCGCCCAGGGATGTGGGCAAAGGCTTTGGGAATCGGTGCGGGCGATTCCCACTGTTTGCGTCCGGATCACGAACTGAAGACTGGGCGACTGTAGCGGCGTCGTGACGGTGAGACAACCGGGACCGGTCGGGATGGTGGACTGGCCACACAGAAATCAGCTAGCATGACAGGACGTGTTGGGTAAAGGCGACTTCACTGAATATCGCCCTTGCGGGGTGCCTTTCAACAGTCGTTCTGTTTGCCCAGCCGACACAGTCGTTGCGCCTGTTGCAAATTGCCAGAATGGGAGCAGGAAACCCGGTGGACAGAGGCGGATCGCCGTCAGTGGCGGCCGGAAAAGTTTGCCCGATTTTTTCGCGTCCCGATTTCGGGAAACAGGTCAGCGGCGATTCATCAACAAATCAAACAGCCGCGACGGAGCATTTGCGCATGGGGATTCTGACAAAAAAAATCGCGGCCTGGTCCGTGAGCAGCTTCGTCGTGCTGGGTATGGCGTTTGCCAGCTGCGAACCGGTGCGGGGCTGGCAGGCCGACCTGATTGTCACCGGCGGAACAATTCGCACGATGGAATTGTCCCGCCCAGTCGTCCAGGCCATTGCCGTGGTGGGCGATGAAATTGTGGCCGCCGGATCCGTGGGCGAAATTGCCGACTGGGCCGGGCCGGATACGCGCATCGTCCGCCTGCAGAATGGCCAGACAGCAGTGCCGGGGCTGATCGAAAGCCACGGGCATTTCGTCGGGCTGGGGGAATCGCTGATGATGCTGGATTTGTCCACGGCGAAAACCTGGGACGAGATTGTCGAGCAGGTCCGTGTGGCGGCGGCCAGTGCTCCGGCGGGATCGTGGATCATTGGACGGGGATGGCACCAGGCCAAATGGGACACACCGCCCGAGCGGTCGATTGATGGTTATCCCGACAATCAGGAGTTGAGCGCGGCGGCGGCCAATCATCCCGTGCTGCTGACGCACGCCAGCGGACACATGAGCATGGCCAACGATTATGCCTTGCGGCTGGCCGATCTGAACCCGGACAGCCTGGCACCATCGGGCGGCGAGTTTCTGAAAACGGCCGCCGGCGAGTTGAGCGGCGTATTGCGCGAGACGGCTCAGGGGCCCGTTCAGCGGATGTTGGCCCGCGACCAGATGAAAATGTCGAAAGAAGAATCGGCGGCGCGCTTTGCGATGGCCGTCCGGCTGGCGGGTGAAGAATGCTGGAAAAACGGCATCACCAGTTTTCATGATGCCGGATCATCGCTGTCGACTGTGCAAGTTTTGCGCGACATGGCTGTGGCCAGGCAGTTGCCCGTCCGTTTGTACGTGATGGTACGCGATACGCCGGAAATGATCGCCGAGCGGATGCCCAAACTGCGTGCGACGGGACTGGGAAATGAATTTTTTACGGTTCGGGCACTGAAACGTTCGATCGATGGGGCGCTCGGTCCGCACGGCGCCTGGTTGCTGGCACCCTACGCCGATTTGCCTGGATCGACGGGACTGAACACGGACAGTGTTGAGCTGGTGCGGGCCACAGCCGAAGTCGCGCGGAAACTTGACTTGCAGTTGTGCGTGCATGCGATCGGCGACCGGGCGAATCGCGAGGTGCTGGACATGTACGAAGAGATTCTGGGTGATGCCGCCATGCACCTGGACCATCGCTGGCGGATCGAACACGCCCAGCATTTGCATCACGATGATATCCCCCGGTTCGGAAAACTGGGCGTGATTGCCGCGATGCAGGGTGTGCATTGCACTTCGGATGCGCTGTATGTTCCCCAGCGGCTGGGTGCCCTGCGGGCGGAAAACGGGGCTTATGTCTGGCGCAGCCTGCTGGATAGCGGCGCCGTGATTTGTAACGGAACCGACGCGCCGGTGGAAAAAATTGACCCGATCGCCAGCCTCGCCGCGAGCGCCACCCGGCGGCTGGGTGACGGCTCGGTTTTTTTTCCGCAACAGTGCATGACGCGGGAAGAAGCCCTTCGCAGCTATACGATCGACGCCGCGCGGGCCGCGTTCGAAGAGACCCGCAAGGGCTCCCTTGTGCCAGGCAAGCTGGCTGATATCACGATTCTTTCCGCCGACCCGGTCGCGTGCAGCGATGACGAGCTGGCGCGGACGGAAGTCATCAGCACGATTGTGGGGGGCAAGATCGTCTGGAGCCGGAACGGTGAAACTGCCGGTGCGGAAAAGTAGTACCGGCCGCCGGTCAGAATTTCATCCGCAACCCGAACGATGCGGCGTCGCCCTTGATGTCAAACTGGTTCAGCCGCAGCAGCGATTGCGGAATGATTCCGTTGACCAGAACCGTGTCTGTTTCGGTGGACATGGAAACGGCATCGGCGTCAAAGTACCGGTATTCGGCAAAGAAATCGAGTTTCGACGAGACCTGCCAGGTCGCACCAATCATGTATTGCCAGGCAAACGACGAATCGGAATCGACCACCGGTTGCCCGACTGCCGGTGGATTGCCGTACAGGTCGCCTTCGGCGAACAGGAATCCAATTCCGCCGCCGACGTAGGGTTTCAGACGTCGAACGGGGAAAGCTGAAAAATCCCAGTAAACGTTACTCATTCCCGTCCACGTTTTCAGTTCCGACTGAAACGTCGTTGTGACAGTGTTGTTGGGTCCGGGGGGCAAAGCCGGCGCAACGTACGAGACGGCCAGATCGTTAACACCCATCCCGAATTCGAAATCCGTTCGCAGGTTCTGCCCCTGGTAGATACCGAGGCGTGCGCCCAGTTGATAGCCATTTTCGAAATCGAGTGTTGTTGGGTTGCTGCCGGGAAGTTGCAGTGTATTGGCCAGGTCGACATTCAGCGTTCCGCCCATCAGATCGAGATAGAACAGTGGCGAACAGGGCTGGGAGAATTCTTCCAGGCAGTCGCTGCTGTTCAGCTGCAACCCGGCGTCCGGTTGCCAGGCCGCGTCGTTCTCAAGAAACGCGTTTCCTGGAACGTAGGCATCGCAGGCCTCGCCCGATTCCCCGGCCAGAGTTGGCTCCCCGACGACGGGTGCCGACTGAAAAACCGGAACGGGTGGTGACTGGTTCTGGGGGATGAATCCGGGACCCGTTTCGGAGGGCAACGGGTTTTGTCCCGGAACGGAATAGTTGGGTGCGGGAGCGGTCCGGTGCCGGGTCCGGTCGGATGGAGGAACAAGGTTTTGGGGCAGGCCGCTGCCATATGGATTCGGTGTGACGTCGAGGATTTCCGGCATGTTCATTTGGCGCGGCGAGACCGGTTCGCGGCGCTGGCCTGGCAGCATCGGATTGGCTGGCAGCATCGGATTGGCTGGCAGTTCGGTTTGTTCGGGTCCGCGGTTCTGGAGGGAGTTGGGATCCAGGCGTGGAGGAGTCCGCTGCAGCACCGACGGATCGCGCGGTTTGGCGTCGGGGTCAAACGGGTTGACTAGTTCATCTGGCAGCTGTTGGGCCGGTTGTTGCGGGTTTCCGTTGTCCTGCCATGTGGGATAGACCGGTTTGGGATATCCGCTGCCCACGGCTTCGTTGTATCCGGCCTGAACAACGCGACTGGAGTATTCGCCGGAAATGGGTTGTTCGAACTGGGGACGCAAGTCTCCGCGGGAGAGGTCCAGAGGCTGGGATTCGATCATCGGTTCGGGGGCGTTCACGGGCTGGGCCGCGGCTGGTTCCGATTGCAGTTCCGCTTGCAGAATCAGACGTGCCTTGTTGGTGGATCCGTCGTAGTGCTGTTGGATGACTGGGGCGTCTGGGGCGGACAGGCGGAATGTGGCCGTGTTGTTGCCGGGGTCTTGAACGAGGGCACCGGATGAGATGGCCACGGTCACGAGTGTGATCAGAGTGGCGAGCAGAGTCGCCCTGGGGCAAATGCAGGAAGTCATGGCGGGGCCTGTTTATCCGTTCATCTGGACTGTTGAATCAGACAAATAGCGCGCAACAACGGCCACGCGCTACAACCCCCCTGGCAATTTGATCGTCAAAGTCCGGGTAAAATGTCCAGTCTGCCTGACCGGAAAAGTCAAACTGACCGAAATTGTGTGGGGCCCTGCTAGCTTTTGGTCAGGTTCGGCGTTGGTATCCGGTATTTGGATGAGGTTACGCGCCAGCTGGCAAACGCTAGAATGCCTGGACAGCGGACAGACAGCAACAGAAAGCAAAAGAAACTGGCATGAAATTTGAGGACCGGCTGCATCGGCACGATTTTGGAAACGGGATGGTGCTGGTTGCGGACCAGATGCCGTGGCTGCAGACTGCGGCGTTTTCCATTGCCCTGCCGTCCGGGTGCCGGTTCGATCCTGAATCACGGGAGGGGCTGTGCAATCTCTCCTGTGAGTTGGCGTTTCGCGAAACTACGACGATCAACAGTCGCCAGCTGGTCGAGCGGCTGGATGGACTGGGGTGCGACTACTACTCCAACACGTCGGTGTTGTGCACTTTTTTTGGTGGAGCGTTGCCGGCGAGTGAGTTGTATGCGGCGCTGCCGGTCTACGCCGATGTGGTGCGGAATCCCAAACTGGGAACGCAATGGCTGGAGGAATCCCGGCTGGCCTGTTTGCAGGAGGTCGAGGCGCTCGAAGATGACTTGCCGGGCAAGGTCATGCAGTTGCTGAAAACGTTGCATTATGGGGATCCCTGGGGCCGGTTGCCGGAGGGAACGGCGGGAGCACTGCAGTCGATCACGTTGCAGGAAATTCGCGATTTTGTGGCCGCCCATTATTCGCCCCAGGGAGCCATCATTTCTGTGGCAGGCAAATTCGAATTTGACGAATTGTGCCAGCGAATCGGGGAACTGTTTGGCAGCTGGGACAACCCGGCCGCGGTTCCGGGGCAAGAGGCCTTGCCTTCGGAAACCGGATCGGCGCACATTTCCTTTCCCAGCCAGCAGACGCATATCGGCATCGCCTGGCCCAGTCTGGCGTACAGCGACGAGAACTGGCATCTGGCGCGCTGTGCGATTGGCGTGTTGAGCGACGGGATGAGTTCGCGACTGTTTCGCGAGGTCCGCGAGAAACGGGGGCTGTGTTACAGCGTGATGGCGAACTCGCATGCCGTACCGGGGCGGGGAGCCTGTTTTGCCTTTTGCGGCACGACCACGGAATTCGCCCAGCAGGCGCTGGATGTGATGCTTGCAGAGATCAACAGGATGCAGGAAGGCGTGACCGCGGACGAACTGCGGAGGCTGAAGACGCAAGTCCGCAGCGGACTGATCATGCAGCAGGAATCCTGTCGCGGTCGGGCTGGAACGCTGGTCAACGATTCGCTGTTGCTGGGCCGGTTGCGATCGGTCGATGAATTAAGCGAGCGAATTGCCGCGACGACTCTGGAAGAAATGAACGAATGGCTGGCCCTCAATCCGTTTGGGCCGTTTAACCTGGCAACTCTTGGCGAACAACCTCTGGAACCCGATCGTGCAATATCGACAGGAAACTCTTGACAACGGCTTGTCGGTACTCGCCGAATGCAACGATCTGGCCCATTTTCTGTCGATGGGCTTTTTCGTCCGCACGGGTGCGCGCGACGAGCAACCCGTCGAAGGCGGCATCAGCCACTTTCTGGAACACATGGTTTTCAAGGGAACCAGCCGCCGTTCGGCCGATGAAGTCAACCTGTTGCTGGACGAAATGGGCAGCAGCAGCAATGCCCGCACCAGTGAAGAAAGCACGATTTACCACGCCTCGGTCCTGCCCGAGTTCCAGACGCCCATGGTGGAACTGTTGTCCGACCTGATGCGTCCGGCCCTGCGAGATGACGATTTCGAAACGGAAAAAAAAGTCATCATCGAAGAAATCCGGATGTACGATGACCAGCCGCCCTGGGGCGGATACGAACGCCTGATGCGAGAATATTTCGGACCGCACCAGCTGGGACAGAGCGTGCTGGGCAGCATCGAATCGGTCTCGGCAATGAATCCGCAGCAGATGCGGGAATATCATGCCCGGCGTTACTCTCCGGGCAATGTGGCGCTGATCGCGTCTGGCAAAGTCGATTTCGACCGGCTGGTCGATGACGCCAACCAGTTCTGTTCCGCCTGGGCAGCGGCCGAGGTGACCCGGGATACTTCTGCGCCCGAGCCCTGTCCCGGTTTAACACAGATTCATCGGGACGACGCCCACCTGCAGTACTTTCTGCATCTGGCGCCGGGTGCCTCGGTGAACTCCGAGGACCGTTACGCGCTGCGTCTGCTGGGCATGATCCTTGGTGATTCCAGCGGCAGCCGGGTTTACTGGAACATGCTCGACAGCGGGTTGGCCGAATCCGCCGGCATCGGCGGTCACGAATACCTTGGTGCCGGTTTGATGATGTCGTATTTCTGTTGTGTGCCCGAGCGAACCAGTCAGAACGCCGCGATCCTTCGCAAAATTTTGCAGGACGCACGCCGCGGTGTGACGGAACAGGAGCTTCAACTGGCGCGACAAAAAGTCGTGGCCCAGATTCTGCTGGCCAGCGAGCGGACAGAGGCCCGCATGTTTTCAGTGGGCGGACAATGGCTGAACGATCACGATTTCCGGACACCCGATGAAATCGCCGACTGTTACCGCCGCGTGACGCTGGACGAAGTCAACGCTGCCGCCGAACGCTGGGATCTGGTTCAGGGGCGGACACTCACCATCGGTACTGCCGGTCCGGTCGCCTGGGACTGAAACCGTCCGCCACGTCTTTTGTTCACGGCAATCCGGCCAGTTGGGCTCGCGCCCGGTCCGGGATGTTCAACGGGCCGGAATCTACCCCTCGGCATGAGTGACCGTATCGAGAATGCGGAACTGGCGGCGGTGCAACAGGTCGCCCTGCCAGCTGACAATGCGACTGTAGAGTTTCAGCATCACCAGGAAATACGCGGCGGCAAACACCAGGTAGACCGGCAGTTTGCCCCACCCCGGCAGCTCCCGCAAGAGGTATTCCAGCCCTAGCGGAGCCAGTGCAGGGATCATTCCCAGTGGCGCCAGCAGGAAAATCAGCAACTGCAAAAAGGCCGTGCCGATCCGGAGATTCACGGGTTGCATCGATCCTTCTTTCACACCCAGCGGCGTGTAGATCGACAGCAGATTGCCCACCAGGCTGGACACCATGAACATCGTGCCCAACTGAAAGAAAGTCGCCACAAAATGCGACCACCGCATCGGAGAAAAATACTGCACCGTCACCAGCGTGACCCAACCCAGCACCATCGCCAGGGGAACCATCGCAACATTCTTGCCGACCAGCAGGTTCCGGCCGGAAAGTGGCGCCAGCATAAACATCCGGAAACCGCCCCGGTCGAATCCGAACTGGTTCTGGATGTTTTAGGTTTGTTGGCCAAAAACCATTGAAAATTCCGTGGAAATCGGATATTCTGGCCGATCTAGTGTCCCTTCGCGCAGCGGTTAGTGTCCCTTTTTGGTGTCCCAATGGCCAAAATCCCGAAATATCGACGGCATTCACGAAATCTTGGATTTGTCGCGTGGAATGGCAAGCGCCACTACTTTTCCGGAAAGTTCGATTCGCCGGAGTCCCGGCAGGAATACTTCGACTTTTTGGCTGCCAATTGCGGGGATAGGCCGGAGCCAACTCCGACAAAAAGCGAAAAATGCCGGACAATCAACGATCTGGCAAAAGCATTTCTCGAATCTTGCCCGCGAGACAATTCGGAATTCGCGAATTACCGAGTGGCCCTGCTCCAGTTGGTTGACTCATTCGGATCATGCAAGATCAACGAATTTGGGCCGTTGAAGCTCCGGGAACTTCAGGAAAAGTTCAAGTCGCCGCGCGTCCGCCAGTACCAAAACAAAGCAGGAAAAGTCACTTCCACCCGGAAATATCAGATGACGCGAAAGTCCGTCAATCACCTGATCGGGAATGTTCGGCGGGTCTTCCGCTGGGGAGTCTCGCGGGAACTAGTCGAGGCCAACCAGCTCACCGCATTGGCCGCGGTACCTGGTCTAAAGCGCGGCGAAGGCCCCGAAAGGCCACGGCGCCAGCCAGTTGACTGGGCGGACGTAGAACGAGTCCTGACAGCCCTGTCGCCCGTTCTGGCGGCAATGGTTCAGATCCAATGGCTGACCGGCTGTCGGCCGCAAGACGTCTGCAGAATCCGGCCGATGGACGTTGATCAATCGTCAGAACCGTGGAAATGGCAACCGCCAGAACACAAAAATTCTCACCGCAACCAAGAGAGGGTGATTTTCCTCGGCCCGCAGGCCCGGACGATACTTTCACCCTGGTTGTCTCGTAAATTCGATCGGTACTGCTTCGAGCCGGCAGAGTCAGCACGGTTCCAGCACGGCGGAAATTACCGGCCGCACTTCGGCGCGATCGGATATTCCCAGTCGATCCTCTACGCAATTTCAAAAATTCCAGACCCGCCAATTGGGAAGCCGTACAGCCGGGATCGGTTCCTCGCGGCCGGACTGCCATACTGGACGCCACACCAGCTGCGGCACTCCCGCGGCCACTCGGTCCGGACCGCGCACGGCATTGAAGCGGCCCAAGCGGTACTCGGTCACGCGACCCTTTCCGCCACCGAAATCTATTCTAAAAAGGCCCTCGAACTGGCCGCCAAAATCGCCGAATCTGAAGGGTGATTTTCGACCTGCTTTATGCCTGATTAAGACTCCGCTTTTCCGCTCCGATTTCCACCCAATCTCAAGACCTTTCTGGCCAAAATGTCACACCCCAAAAACACGGGGTTTTCTCTGGTCGCGAAGAAAAATTCTACGCGACCCATGCGCGACCACCCGCGACCAGGAACCCAGAAATTTCGTCGTTTTTTTTTATTTTCGACGTTTTTCTGTCCAAAAACTTTTTTTTCTTCGTTTTTTTCGCTCAAGAAAGAAATTTTCTGAAATTTGAAAAAGCATTTGAAAATTCTTTGTTTTTTCGTGTTTTCTGGAAAAAATCTTGCCTATCTTACCAAAATCGTCCGGCTCTGGTCGCGCATGGTCGCGGATGGGCAGCGCACGAAAATTCTCCGCGACCCAGAAAATATGTGGCTATTTCCACTCCAAACCGACTTCGACCCCCTTCTGGTCACTACTTCTCTCTATTATTTTTCAAAAAAAGAAGAAGAAGAAATAAAAGAAAGGAAAGGGGACCAGAGAGGGAAATGATGCAAGGTAATGTTTTGCCGCTGTAGCACAGAAAAGTTTTTGAGAGTTTTGCGGACCGGGCACTTTTCAGCGAGCCAATAACACCCCCCGAAATATAGGTAAAAAATGAGCCTGAAAACGACCCAAAAAACGACCTTGAAGGACCGCATCAAACTGGGTCGATTTTTATGCCCAATTTGCGAGTCAAAATCAGGCTGGGCAGACCTGTCCGGAATCGTCCGTTGTCGAGCCTGCCAACCGCCTCCAATTCGATCCGCTGAAGCCGAATGGAGCCGGGAAGAATCTGGCTTGTCCGGTTCGTCCGGTTCGTCTGGTCCAACCCGGTCCACCTCCGTGGCCGAATCTTTTTTAGGGGGGGGCGGGGCGGCGACTGAAGGAAAAATTCCCGAACGATTGCCACAGCGAGAATTGAAATTTGAAGAGCACCTGCAATGGGACATGCTCAAACTGGATGGCGAGATAGATCGCTTCTGCGATGATCAGGGCCGCGCGTGGGTTGTCAGGGCATTGCCTGACGGTACGGAGCGCACGAGCCGAATGAGGTACCTTCCTGAGGGCGTTTTGGTGCTTGCAAATCCGGTGCGGAGTCCGTAGGATGATTTTGCACAAGTGTTTGAGCGCGGCGCCCCAGTCTCGATGCGTCAAACGGGTCCGCCTGTTTTCTTTTTTCTGGAAGGAGCCGAATGAAAGAGCAAATTACGAAACAATCGATTCTGGATTGGTGGAACAACTTCGAGACTGTTATTCAGAAGTGGGACGCGACTACTGACACCGCATCCGGCCTGATGGTTTCTTGGCGCGGGATGAACGTCAAATCGATCAGCCAGGAAGTGGAATCAGAACTGGCGGTCGTTGGCGAACTGGTCAACACGCTGGAAGTCGAGCCGTCAGCCAGGGCTATCGTCCTTGCCTTGGTCGAATTCTGGGCCGACATTCAGGCCTGGGCGGCCGGTTGCCATCAGGATCAGGCAAATACCGATCCATCCGGTGGCCGGAAACTATGGCACCACTTGGACGCAATCCGCGAAGCCGTCCGCGTTAAGCATTGGCCTCAGATCGAACCGATTCAGCAACTAGTGGCCGAACGGGTCAAGCCGGAGCAAATCGCCCGCATGTACGGGTGGTATCTGCCGAATGGCAGCCCGGATGTCGTGAAGGTCCAGCGTGAAATTGACAATCCCGGATCGCAAATGAACTGGGAAACTTGGGTCCATCCGGAGCAGCGGACGCTCGACCACAAGACAAACTTGCTATGGGATGCTCATTGCAAGCGATTCAACGCAATGCCGGATCCTGCGACGGTGTTTGACGCTGATACTTACGAGCGGCAACGGCAGCCTACGCCAGTCCCTGTCGCGCCAGAGTCGATTGAAGAACTTCTGTCACTGGAAGGAATCACCGTCCAGCAGGTGGCCGATATGAAGCAGATCAGCGCGGACGAGGTTCGGCGTGTCGCTGCTGACCTTCGGATTCCGATTGATTCTCACGTTGCCGCCATCATGGCCAGGGCATCGACAGATCGGGAACGCAATCTTGCCGCCAGCCTGGTCGAAAAGCAAAATCAGGTAATCGCTTCAGAAACGACCACCTACCGTGAGCTGGAATCGATTGAAGCAAGGGTCTGGGCGATGTCTGACGATGGGGTCAAGCCTGGGATGATCTTAAAATTGCTTCACCCGGAAAATCTCGGTCTGACTTACGAAAAGGTAATCTTGATTCTCAACAGCAAACCGAAGTTGACCGTCGATGTCGGAAAGCCAGCAGCAACAACAATTACAAGAAAAGCCGTCGCGGAAAAGAAAGAAGCGGCCGGGGCTGGTCTCTGATTTTCAACGGCTGAAACTTCAGGCCCGCGCGGTAAAACTTCTCACGTCTGGCTGTCCTCGGAGAACGGAGATCGCCAGGCGTCTCGGTGTGTCGGTCAAGTCGATCAGGATCCTTCTGGACGAGGCTTTCGACACCTTCAAAGAGGCCAGTCGCGAGCGGATTCAGGGCCACTTGTCCGAAATGTGGGCGAAGATTGACACGCAAGAGGAGCAAATATGGGAACAGTACGAGCGGCTGACTTCCGGATGGAAGTGGAAAAACGACAATAAAACGGCACTGGCGAGGGAACGGGAAATCGCCAGATGCCTTGATTCGATGGACGAGATTGCATCCAGGCGGCTGGAAATCCTTCGCATGGCCGATCCGGGAGCAGACGAATCAGTCCAATCTAAAATGACTTTGGTTCTGGTCAACAGTCGCGATCAGATCCAGGCGGTCACGACCGCAATCGAATTCCAGAAAGCGGTCATCCTCGATGGTGCGGCCGTCAACGGCAAACCAGTCGAAGACGATGGCGAAAACAATATTTTGACCGACGATTTGAATTTTGGTGACGCGATTCCAATTGAGGAAGTCTGATGTCGCGTTATCGTCATGTTCAGATCGACCGCGGGACTCGAACGTCTCCGGTCATGGTCTATCAAAAGCAGTTAGATTTTATCCAGTCCAAGGTCTTTGCGACTGGATTCGTGGGCGGCCGGGGAACCGGCAAGACAAAAGTCGGCTGCATCTACATTCTTTTCAACTCCAGGGACCAGGACGAAGTTGTTGCCGTCAGCCCGACTTATGGCGTGATTGACGATACGACCCTGCCGAATTTTCTGGACACGGCCAGACACTGCGGTCGGCTGATTCGATACAAGCAAAGCCCGACGCCTCGCGCGTGGTTCAAAACTTCAGACAACGGCCAGGCGGAGATCGCCTTCAAGTCTGGAGAGGATCCCGAAAAGTTGCGAGGGCCGTCGAAATCCATGCTCTGGCTGGACGAAGCCAGCGTCATGCACGAGGACGTTTTCAATCTCGGCATCCCAATCCTTCGCCATAAGGGGAAGATGGGAAAAATGCTGATGACCTTCACGCCGAAGGGCCGTGCACACTGGACTTTCAAGAAACTGTTTCGACTGTTCAACGCGGAAACGATGAAACGCGATGGGCTGGAGCTTGCGCAATACGGGCAGAGCCTGTACTTCCCGGAAAAGAATACCCGGTTGATTCATGCCCATTCGAGCGAAAACCCATTCGTGGCCGAAGAATTCGTTGACATCATCGGAAACGTCTATTCGGCGGCCATGAGGGAGCAGGAACTAGGCGGTAAATTCGTCGATATCGCTGGTTTGCTTTTCAGTCGCGACAATTTCCCGATTATTCCTGCCAGCTCTTCGCCTCGCGCTGCCTTGCGTGTTCGGTACTGGGACCGTGCTTGCACTCCGACCAGTCATGCCAAGTACACCGCTGGCTGCCTCATTGCCATGCCGTTGGACCGGAAGCCGCATCCTTGGATCATCGAGCATGTTGTCCGCGGGCAGTGGGGTCCGGCAGAGCGAGACGACAAAATACGCGAATGTGCCGAAATGGACCGGGAGAAGTACGGTGGCGAAGTCATAATTTACATCGAACAGGAAGGCGGATCGGGCGGAAAAGAGATTGCCAGCCTCGACATCATGAACCTGGCTGGCCATCCAGTCTACGTCGATCGGGTGGGTTCAGGGAATTACCGGAAAAGAGATGGGGTATATTTACCTGGGGAAGCCAAGGTTGTCCGGGCGCTGGCATTGTCGGCACAGTCCGAACGGCAAAACGTAGCGGTGGTTTCCGCACCGTGGAACGAGGATTTTCTGGACGAATTGGGCAGTTTCCCAGAATCGACTTATTCCGACCAGGTTGACGCGGCGAGTGGGGCATTTAACAAACTGACTTCGCAGGGGTCAATGTTGGAGGTGCCAGAAATCGAGCGGGCAAGTTACACTGAGGGCCTTGGCTCGAAAATCCTACAAATGCAGGTGAGGATGGCACGAAACGGAAATCGGGCTTTTTAATTTTTTTTCTGGGGCGAAACATGGAAAAAATAAAAATTCGCAAGGTGCATGTTGCTCGGGCGCGTCGCAATTGGGGCGGGGTTTTGTACTGGCTAGGATTCTTCAGCGGTTGCGCGGTCGGATATCTTGTAGCAATCCGGATGCCGCAGATCATGGCGGTGGTCAAGAAGCTGGTCGAATAATCCACGGTTTTTTGCTGTTCGCGTCTACAATTTCGGCACCGTATCGACTATGATTCGGCAACGAAAGGACGGGACTGAATGGCGAAACGAAAATCATTGGCCTCTCTGGCTGCCGGTGCTGCAAAGTCGATTGCCAATGCCATCAGGGGAGTCGGCAACAGGCAGGGCGGACGAACCGATAGAACGCCATCGCCCACTTCATCGCAAGGGCTTGTGACCTTCGGTAATTCGGTGAACCGGGACAGATGGGTCCGCGAAGAGCAGAACCACGAGGCTGTTGCCAGCTGGGCAAATCAGCTCGCCGCCGATGGGGCGACTGGCGCGACCATTCGGAAATGGCTTTCGCAATACGGCCATGTTGGGATTCTGCTTGGCGAAATGCTCAATGGAGGCCGGAAGCTGAGCGGCGAAATGCTGGAAGCCGCTGCGAAGTTGATCACGTTCTTTCGTGGCCGTCGCCCGCCGATGGAATCTGACCCGGAATTCCAGAAGGCGGTGCAACACGCTGAGCGAGTCGCGCGACAGGTCGCAACGCCTCCACCTTCAAGACTCAAGAAAGATCCGCGGGCCAGTGAATCGGACCGAGTGCAAGCCGCCGAACAGGATCAGGCTCCCGAATTCTCGCCGCTGTATCAGACTCCAAAATCTTCAAACGTTTGGTCATTTCAATATCGGTATTCCACTAGCACGCTTTACGTTCGGTTCAAAGCTCCGACATTGAATAGTTCGGCAGTCGAAACAGCGAAGTCGGCGGGCGGTCTGGTTTCACATCGTGGTCAGTTGGGAAAAACTATCACCGGAAAATCAAAAGAGCCGGGCGCTCTGTACGCATATTATGACGTTCCTGTCCGAGTTTTTGAGCGTCTGGTCAAGAGTATCAGCAGTTCGGCCGGCAAGGCGGTTTGGGACAATCTGAGGATTCGCGGGACGGTCTACGGCCATCAATTCCGATACGGACTTGCTGAGGGCGCGATGGTTCCTGGCGAAAAGGGCAGGTCTGGCTTGTACGTTCCTCGTCGGGCTACCAAAGAGGGTTTTCGTCGTCGGTCGGTAGTCATGCCTGGGACTGGTCGAAGGCCGCACGCTGGCAGCACTTTGCCGGAACAACTGCGACCGAATCGCGGGGATCCCGATCGCGGCAGGACGTGGCAGGCAAGGCGGTTTCGCGGTGGGGGTGGTTGATCGCGGCATCCTGAATCCACCTCGCCACCATCGACTTCACCCTGACAACAGAAAACGGCAAGTGCAAAAGGAGCCATCTTAGCAATGCGAATCATCAGAACAGTTGACGGCCATGCAACGACCTGCGTTTCCCAGGTTCGCGGAGTCGATGGGAATTTACTTACCGATGGCGTCGTGACCGGCGTTCTCCGGAAGGAATTCGGGAACCTCGGCACAACCGATCTGGACGATATCGGGGAAATCCTCGATACGCCCGTCACCGACAGTAAACTTTGGAACCCTGGCGTGGATGGGTCGGAAGGGTATAATTTTCAGGCGATTATCCCGGCTGATTCGCTGACTGGACCGGGAACCTATCGGGCAGAATTTTCGATCACAGAAGACGATCAGGTCTACAAGTCGATCTTCAAGATTCACGTTGGAAGTGGCTAGCGGTTTCAGTCGTCGGTATTTGTTCAGTGTAATTTCCGGATCACCAATTTAACAACGCGGTCGGTGAAGCGTCCGCAATGGCACGGCGTCATTGCGCGATGATGAAAAACGGACAGCGATATTCCCGGCTCGAACCCGATCAAATTCCAGCCTCGGCGGTAAACGCTAATGTGGTCGATCCCGCGTCTTACTGGGAAGGCGCCCCGCCAAACTTCGGGCAAAACCCGGTCCCACACATCTTCACCGTGGTTGGCCGGCAGGGCATGGTAGCCCGCGCCTATTCAAATCATCACGACGAAGCGTTATTCCATGATTACAAAAACGCCCGGATCATGCGGAATGAGCCGGCAATCATGGAATGCCTGGAAGCCCGGATGCGATGCGTGGCAATGCTCCCGTACCATATTCAGCCGGTTTACCGCGACAAGCAGAAGTACAAAGACCCACAGAGGCAATTTTTTGCCGACAATCTGACCCGTCGCCTAAAACCCCGGCAGAGCAAGTGGGACGCTGAAGAAGTTGCGTCAAAGCTCACTGAGATCATCGCTCACACGCCGAACTTCATGAAAATGCGGTACTGCTTGGCCGATTCCCTTTGGTACGGCCGATATGGCACGACCATGCAATATGGTTGCCGGATGATTGGCGGACACAATCGGATTTTCCTGAAGCGATGGGAGCCGCGGCATGGCGATAAACTGGTGTTTCGATACGACGATGGAACTGGGCAGTACGACCCGGATCAAGTCGGCATTCGGGTTGGTCCCGGCTACGATCTGGACCGCACCTTCATCGACTTTGCCGGCCATGAGCGGCGAAAAGTCGAAGCGACGGAACAAGGGCTGGTTTACTGGTTCGACGGGAAAGAGCGAAAAGGACTCGTCGTTCACAAGCACATTATTGAGGACGCGGACTTTTACGAACCGGAGAAGGCGGGTGCCATCCACGGAATCGGAATCCGGTCCAGAATCTATTGGACCTGGTGGGCCTATCAGGAATGCTTGAAATTGCTTTTAGAGTACACCGAACGGTCGGCACTTGGCATTGAAATTTGGCGGTATCCTGCTCACAACAACGAAGCCAAGAAGCGGGCGGAAACTGCGGCCAAGGAAAAGGGTTCAGGTGGGCGGTCGATTTTGCTGGTCCCGGTCCCAGCCGGCGAGGACGCTCAACTGTACGGCGTGGAAATCGTCGAGCCTGGCCTGGGCGGAATCAGTGAGCTGAAAGACATCCTGCAAACGTTTTTCGGCCACAAGATCAAACGCTACATTATGGGCCAGACGTTGACCAGCGAAGCGGAAGGGACTGGGATGGGTTCTGGCGTGGCCGATGCTCACATGGCCACTCTGCACGACATCAACAAGTTTGACGCCATCAACGAAGAAGAAACGCTGACAGTCGATTTTCTTCGAGTTTTGCAGCTTGCGAATTTTCCGGGAAGCGATGATATCTGGCTACAATTCCACATCGACACGGAAAGCGACGACAGCCAGCGGAAATTGGACGCCTATCAGGCGGCTTGGAACATGGGGGCGGAACTGAAGGCAAACGACATTTACGACATCATCGGATCCAGCAAGCCGACCGAGGACGATGAAGTCTTGAAAAATCCTGCGTTTATGGTGCCGGAACAGCCGCCAGCCGCGCCGATGATGGCAGGGCCGATGCCGGGCAATCCTCTGGCTGCCGATCCATCGCAGCCAGACCAACAGCCGCCAGACGATTCGCAAGTCGATGAAACCGCGCCGGTAATGTTCGCGGCTGATTCCGAAATCGATCGGTACGCCCTGACCACTCTGGATGAACTGGAAAAGTCGTCAGTCGATCAGCCGTCCGAATCGCAATCCGAAGCCGGGGACTATCGCAAGGCACACATTCGCTTGCACGGGCTGGATATCACGATCGAGAATCCGAAAGGGACTCGGCGAAAACCGGAATGGCCACCGCTCCAATCGCACTACGGTTACATCCGGCGAACGCTGGGCCGCGATGGCGATCATGTTGATTGTTTCATCGGCCCGCAACCGTACAGCGAACTGGTCGCCGTTGTCGATCAAGTCACCCAAGGCGGTCGATTCGACGAACATAAGGTAGTTCTGGGAGTGACCAGCGAGAAGCAAGCGAAGCGGGTCTATCTGTCGAATTATTCGGCCGGATGGATCTGCGGCCCAATCACGATGATGACGGTCGGGCAGTTTCGCGAGTGGTTGGACAAAGGCGACACAACGAAGCGAGTCGAGCCGCAAGTTAGCCGATTCGCGGCAGAATTGGCCAGTCAGGAATAAATTCTGGAATAATTTGAGCACGGAAATTAAGGGCAACCTGAAATGATCACCCAATCACTGACCGAACGTTTCCACGCCGCTTGGCGTTCCCGGGCCGACCGATACGCGGTCCATGCACTGTTCCATGGCGGCGGAGTCTCGCACGGGATCGGATGGCCCCGGATGGCTGTCATGGGCACGACTCCGCACGTCACAAAATGCGAAAATTGCGGGAGGTCTGGTCTGCAAAAAACGATTGTTTGCTCCGTTCTGGACGATAACGGTTCTCCGACAACGGAATACCATTACTTCGGTTCGGACTGCGCGGCCAAGGTGGCGGGCAAATCGGAGGACGATGTTCACAAAGAAGCCGAATCGGGCGACAAGCGGCGCGGCGTCCGGGTTCCGAAGCAGCCGAAGCCGAACGAAGGTCAAATGACGTTGCAGTTTTCGGCCAAGTGCTGGGGAAATGTTGATCGGTATTCGCTCAAACCATCGCTTTGGCAAATGTCTTTGTGGGATGAAAAGAAGCATCCCCGCGAAACATCCGCCCATGACGGCAAGCGGCCGGGGGAGTTTGCGCCGGGAAAATCCAGCGGCGATTTTGTCCGGGATAACATTTCAAAGCATGTCGGGATTATTCGGAGACTGGGGAATCAGCACCGCGTCCACCCAAACGACATCGAAGATTTTGTTAGTGACGTTATGCTCCAGGCACTGAAGTCAAAGGACAAGTTCGACCCGGCCAAGGGTAAGATCACTACATGGCTGGGACAAATCGCCCATAGCGTGGCGTTCAAGCGTCGGAGGACTGCTGGAACGTTGAAGCGTGGCGGCGGCAAGTCTATCAGTAGCCTGTCTTCAATGGAGAAAGATTTTGATCCGAAGGATTACCGTGAGCAGCCGGGCGAACAGGGCAGCAAGCTGCCAAGTTTCGACGTGGTGAAGCCGCACTTAAACAAACTGTCTGAACCGCAACAGAAATCTATTCTCGGCCAGTTGGAAGGGAAATCGGTTACCGACATTGCCAGTGAGTCAGGGGTTACGAAGCAAGCCGTCAGCCTGGCCGCAAAGACAGGAATCAGCAAATTAAAGCAGATGATTTTGGACGAGTGGAAAACGACCCGCGACAAATTTTCAGCAGCGTGGAATGTTGATTTTGAAGTTGATCGGTATGCGCGGAAGGCAAAGCATTCGCCTGGCCAATTGGCATTGTTTGGAGATCATCAGGATAGCAGTGGGGAGCAAGGGCGAATCGGCTGGGATGAAAAGAAACATCCGAGGGAAACCGAGGAACACGATGGGAAGCGGCCTGGGGAGTTTGCGCCGAGGAATCAGGCGGGGGCCAAACAACCTACCGACTTGACGGGCGGTATCTCCGGGGCTGTACCAAGCCAGCCGAAAAAACCGGGGAGTTCACCACTCGCCACCCCCCAAGGGCAGGGTCTTATCTTCTCCCGGACTGGCGCCACTCAGGGCGGATTGTTCGGCAATGACTTTGAGGCGAAACCGGGAGACAAGCCAGTTGCCGCACCACTGGCCGAAGAGCCGAAGCCGGTCGAGCAGGTGAAACCGCTGCCGGGGCAAATGGGGATGTTTGGCGATTCAGAAGAAAACAAAAGCCCGGAAGTCGAAAATGCACCAGGGGTTACTGACGATTCAATTCCCCTGAAAGTGGCAGTTGCCGCACACAGCATGACCAGTTTTGTTCCGGATAAAAGAGGGCGACAGCGACAGCGTGAATTCGTTGAAGCAATGAATTCCAAGTACAGCAGTCTGAAAGAGTCTGCTAAAGGCGATTCTGAAAAACTGAAGACGCTCGAAGATGAA
>JBGSVU010000490.1:0-2280 GCA_041752775.1 Pirellulaceae bacterium
AGAATTGAAAGAAGAGGCAATCGTTCGCAAAGTCGGCGGTCGTTTTCGATTGTCGACCTTGATCCAAAAGCGAATGGTGCAGTTGAGTCAGGGCGCCCGCCCTTTGATCCATACGCACTCCGACGACCGGATGGCGATTGTGCTGCAGGAAATCGAATACGAAAAGATTTACCTCGACATGACCAGCAACGTCCGTGCGACCGGTTCACCGGACTTTATCGACGCACCCGAACTGGACCTCGACGACCTGTAAGGTGCTGCCATCGCCGACAATGAAATCGTGATTGGAGTGGCTGGTGGAATCGCAGCTTACAAATCTGCGGCGCTGACCAGTGCGCTGGTCCAGTCCGGATTTGGGGTGCGCGTCGTGATGACGCGGGCAGCGCAGAACTTTGTTGGTCCGGCAACCTTTGCCGCCCTGACGGGGCGTTCGGTGGTCACCGACATGTTCGATCCGGCCTTTCCGCTCGGTCCCCACATCGAACTGGCGCGCCGTGCGGATGTGTTGTGCATCGCGCCGGCAACGGCCGGATTTCTCGCGAGTGCTGCCCAGGGCACGGCCGATGATCTGCTCGGGACGCTGTATCTCTGTTTTCGGGGCCCGGTGCTGATGGCCCCGGCGATGAATTGCGAAATGTGGGAGCATGCGGCCGTGCAGCGCAACGTCCGGCTGTTGCATGAGGATGGTGTCCAGATCATTCCGCCCGGTGAGGGCTGGTTAAGCTGCCGCACCCGCGGCCAGGGGAGGATGGCCGAGCCGGATGAAATCGAGCGAAGCATTCGTGCGTTGCTGACGCCCGACAAATGGGATGTGATTCAGGATGCCGATTTTTAGAGCCTTTCCCCAAAGGGGTCTGACCTTCTCTGCCTTTCCTGGGGTTGTGGTGAACGTACGATGGACGTCCTCGTACCCCAATTCTTGAGCGTGACAGACCACTGGCGCCTTGCGGCTGGTTGGGAAACCAGTGCTTCAGTGAGTAAGGAAACACCAGGGGTCCCTCACTTGCATGTCGGGGCCAGCGGCACCGCCCGAATCACCTGGGGAAAAAATAGCCGAGGATAAAACCGATCAGCACACCCACAGCCACGCAGCTGACCGCGGTCAACACCACCATGGTCAAACCGACCTGAATCGGCTCGGTGGGCAAATGGCCAGCAGCCCGAAACTGTTCGACGACGCTTTGTGACCCGGGGGGTGGCGGTGCTTTGCGGCGTTTTTCCACGTCGGCTTCGGAACCCGGTGTGAGCGAGGCCATCGACGTTTCGCTCATTCCGCTGTTTTCTTCCTGCCCCGGGTCACCGATATCATTCTCGTCCGTTTCCTGTTCGTCGCCGGTGGGAACGCCGGGTGGCATCCAGCGGGTCCGCAGCATCGGCTCGGCGGCCTGCAGACTTTCTTCACGGGCCCACGGCGCCAGGCGCTGGGCGACTTCATCGGCCGTCTGAATCCGCTCGGCGGGATTTTTTTCCATCATGTCGCCGATCAGGTCGACGAATTCGTCGCTGACTTCTTCGTTGAAACGGCGCGGATGCCATGGAGTTTCTTCGAGGTGCCGCCGGGCCTTGCTTTTGGATGTTCCCCCCGGAAAAGGAACTTTGCCGGTCACCGCGTAATAAAGTGTGCAGCCCAGCGAGTAGATGTCGCTGACACTGGTCACCTGCGTCGGGTTTTTGATCTGTTCCGGCGAAAGATAGTCAGCCGTACCGACAATTTTCCCGAAACGTGGGTCCGTCGGATCGTTCAGGTGAAACGCCAGTCCGAGGTCGCTGACCTTTGCAACGCCGTTGGGTGTCACCAGGATATTGCCCGGTTTGATGTCGCGGTGAATCAGATTCCGTTTGTGGGCGTGGGCCAGCCCTTCTGCGGACTGTTTGATAATACTCGCCGCCTGGTGGACGGACAGTTTGCCCTGGCGCCGAACCAGCCGTCGCAAATCGGTACCCGGGACGTACTCGACCACTAGGTAATGGACTTTTCCATCCACACCGGCATCGTAGGCATGAACCAGCCCGGGATGTTCGAGCTTGGCCTGGGCGCGAATCTCGCGCCGGAAATTTTCGATGGCTTCGGGTGTGGTCTTGTTGATCGGTAACACCTTGATCGCACACTCGCGACCGAGCAACTCATGAACCGCCTTGAAAACCTGCCCCATCCCGCCCTGACCCACCCAGTCAGTGATAATGTAGCGGCCGAGGTCCAGTTTGGTCCGGCCGGCCAGCAACTGGTCGGCCTGATAATTAGTCAACAGCTCCAGTTCGACCATTTTCCGGGCCAGTTCC
>JBGSVU010000491.1:0-2388 GCA_041752775.1 Pirellulaceae bacterium
GCTGGTTCCCGACTGCTGGGTCTCCTCCAGCAAAGTCGCGACCGCGTTGCGCACCTGGTATTCATCCACCAGTCCGCTGGCCACAGCCATGTCGCGAAAGCGGGGTTTCAGTGTGTCGGACATGGGGAAACTGGAATTCCGAAAAGAAATTGGCCGCTGCTGGTCTGTCAAGCTCAAGATCAAGGGTACGATTGACGTCGAAAGGTACGATGGACGTCCTCGTACGTCGAAAGCTGTGAAATTCGACGGACGAGGACGTCCATCGTACGCTCACCCCCCCAGGATTCAATCTGGACAAAACGCTACCCTGATTCTATCGCGTCGCCGGACGGCAGCGAGTTGTCAGTCCATTTTTTTTGCAAAGTCGGGCCAATATTCTGGCAGTTTGGCGCGAAAATCCAGCCTGTTTCGGCCCGTCGGGTGCAGCAAGGCCAGTTGGCGGCTGTGCAAGGCAATCCCCGCCGCAAACGACTCGCTGCTGCCGTATTTGCGGTCCCCCACAACCGGCCATCCCGTCGCCGCAAACTGCGCCCGGATCTGGTGCTTGCGTCCGGTGATCAGTCGAATTTCGACCAGCCGAACCGGGCCCGCCCCGCCCAGCACGCGGTATTCCAAATGAGCCTCCTGCAATTGGGTCAAATGACGCGGTCGGGGAGCATCCAGCTCCGTGGCCTGCATTCGCTTCCGGTTTTCATCTTTGCCGATCCAGTGGCGCAGGGTGGCGGCGGGCGGCAGGTCGCGACCCCCGGAATGGCCGCTATTTTCGGCCTGAACAACAGCCCAGTAGGTTTTTTCGATTGTCCGGTTGCGAAACTGCTCGCTCAACCGCGCGGCCGCTTTGCTCGTCCGCCCAAAAACGATAGCGCCCGTCACCCATGCATCCAGCCGGCTGACGATCCCCAAAAAAACATTGCCCGGTTTCTGGTACCGCTCGCGAATGTTATCCCGCGCCACGCCCACCAGCCCGGGTTCGTCCGTCCCCGTCCCCATCGTCGGAACCAGCGCCGGTTTATTCAGCACCAGCAAGTGGTTGTCTTCGTACAGAATATTTAGCGGTGCTGTCACTTTTTCATCGGATAAATGGCCCGGTTGCCGAAGTCGGCCGGGTCTGGCAGCGACTACAATGTTTCTTGCGTAACAACGAATTCACTCCAGTAGCCGGGACCAGGCATCGATTCCCGCAGCGGGGTTCGCGACCTGTCCCATCCGGGTTCTGCCGGGTGTTGCCTGGCCGTACCCGCGACCGGGCCTTTTCGAAAAGGCAACCCGGAAATGGTAACCTGCTTTTCGAATTTACGCCTGCCCGGTCGCCAGCAAATTCGCAACAATCTCCGCTGGGCCCCGGCGAGAATAGCGAATCAGGCAGGGGCCAGACGCCTCCAACAATCCAGGCTTCACCTGAAACAAATCGGTAGCCAGTTTTCGGAGTTAACAACCTGGATCGGCCCTGCACCTTCCACCAGGCACCTGAGTCAGACACCTGAAACGAACCCGAAAAAAATGTCGGCCGTAGAATAGCCGAAACGCTGCCCCCCCGGACCCGATCCGTGCCGAACCACAGACACACCATTCGCCGGCGAACCTTCCAGACTCCAGCGACGTTTGAGTCGCAACTCTGGCCGGTGACGTCCGCGCTGCTGGTTACAGGAGCACTCGGGCTGGTCGCCGCCCTGACAACGCTGCAAGGCACCTGGCGGTGGGCCTCGGTGGTGCTGATCCCGCTGGCGTTATGGGTCGCGTTTCTGGTGTTGCAGAAAATCGGCAACAAATGGTTGCGCCGGACTTTGCAGTTCGCGATCCTCTGCAGCCTTGCCGCCCACCTGTTGATCATGATCATCGCCGCAGCGACCGATGTTTTCGGCGGCCTGGCGGTTCTGCAGCCCGAACCTGTCCCGCAAAAAAGCCCGGCCCGGATTCTGCTGACTTCCCGCCGCGACCTGGAACCGATCTGGGAAGAAATCAACCAGCGGACTGTCTCCGATCCGGAATTGGCCGCTGCCCGCGTCGCAACCTCAACGCAATCCGATCCGTCACCGGTGGAAATCGAACGTAGCGACCAGCGAAACGACTCGACCCCAACCCGAAAACAGTCCCCGGAAACCCAGTCCTTGCCGCGGTTTGACACCAGCCTTTCCGAGCGCCGCCGCAGTGAAACGGGCACAACCCCCTCCAGTGCCGCCGCGGCAAAAATCGAGTCTGCCGAAATGGCCCCCAGCCCTTCCGCCCCTCCCAGCCCATCGGAAAACACCTCCAAATCCACCCGGCAAATCGCCACCGAATCGGTCCCCCAGTCCACTCCGGCCGCGCCTCCTGCATCAGCCACAGCTGCAAAATCAGGCCGCGCCGCAGATCGCGCCACGAATCGCCCCGCCAGCCCGGCGCAAATTC
>JBGSVU010000492.1:0-16951 GCA_041752775.1 Pirellulaceae bacterium
GCCGGAACGACCGGATGGCGAACGATTTGAGGCGGATGGCGTCGATCGTCCCGCGTTCCTGCTGGCCGACGGTGACCGGCCAGGCGACTGGCCGGATGGGGACGAGATTCGGCCACCCGTTGCGCGGTGATCCGATGAACGGGCACCCGTTGAGCGGGCACCCGACGGCGCGGCCGATTGCCGGGTGGCAGGTCCATTTCGCGAATTCGTGCCGTTGGTCCGGGGTTGGATGGACCTGCCTCGCTGGTTCACGTTGGCAGGATTCCCCTGGGGTGGGTTACTGGGACGACTGGTCCAGGGCCGCGTCGCATTGGGTTTTGGAGCTGGCTGCCGTGCTGTTGGACGAAACGACTGTTGCGGCACGGATTGATTCGGGAAAGTCGGTGCCTGGAGAATGGGTTGGCGAGTGGGCTGGGCCTGATTCCGTTCGGAACGTGCAGAGCGGTTCCCTGGATTGCCCGGGTAGTTTGGGGACTGGTAATTGGGTCCCTGGTAATTGGGTCTTGGGGCCGTGGCGACATCAGGAGCTTTTTCGGGACGATTCTGGGTGGAACGCTCCCGCGCCTCGCGAGGAAAGACAGAGGCTGGGTTAGTGATGCGTGGGTTTTCGATGCGCGGATTCGTGATGCGCGGATTCGTGATGCGCGGATTCGTGATGCGCGGATTCGTGATGCGCGGATTCGTGATGCGCGAGTTTTCGATGCGCGGGTTTTCGATGCGCGGGTTTTCGATGCGCGGGTTTTCGATGCGCGGGTTTTCGATGCGCGGGTTTTCGATGCGGGCCGAGCGGGGAATGTCGGCTGTTCTCGGGCCGGGAATGCGGCCTGTGTTCTGGCCGGCATTCTGCTGATGTACCCGATTTCTGTCCGGTGAAGGACGCGAGTGATTCGATGCGTGATTGGCCCGCTCGGAGGCTTTTCGCGACGTGGATCGGGCGCTCAGCTGTTCGGCAGATTTCATGACCCGTTCTCGCTGGTCGCGATCGAGGTGTTGAAAACCAGGGCTGCGGAGATCGTCGCGGTTTCCAGGCCGATCGGACCGGTTCCGGACTTGTTCATTGAGGGTCCGGCCGAGTGAAGCGTTCTGAACATGCCGGGAAAATTCGTTTTCCCGATGGTTGCTGCTGTCGGTGCGTCGGCCGGTTTGATTGTGGGCTGTCCGCTGGCGGGAGAATTCCTGCTGGGCGCGGAAAGTGCGTTGGGGGCGAAAGTTGACGTTGTTGGCATAGAACTGGTGACTGTTGTTGACCCAGCCCAGGAGAGGCGCATTTTGCCAGGTCGTGCGGCGCGAATTGTAGTACGCGAACATCGGATCGTAATGCCGCGCCTGGCGGGGATAGTCGATCCAGGCCTGATACCGCCCGCGATAGTGGTCGCCGTACCAGTCACCGAAATAGTAACTGCCACGACCCGGACGGATGAACAGGTGAACCAGCAAATTGAAATTCGTATTGATCACACAGGAAGGTGTGTAATAAAAGTCGGGTTGCCGGTAAATCGGCTGCCGGAACTGAACGGGCGCGAACACGGTTCCGCGGCTGTCGAACTGGTAGTCCCGGTAACCGTCCAGATAAATGCAACCGCTGGGTGTCCAGACGTATCGCGCCGGAATCCAGACCCAGTTGTCGAAACAGGGGGTCCATCCTCCGGAACGCCACACGTACTGGTTCTGCTGGAAAACCCAGTTGCCGGGGACGTAAAAATGGTTTTCGCCAGGTGCTGCGACGGATGGCCCGATATCGATCCCCGGAGGCGGAGTCGGCAGGTAGCTCATTTCCTGTTGATCGGCACTGGCCCAGAATCCGGAGATCCAGCGGTAACCTTCCGGGCTTTCGTCCCAGTAGCCACCGATCCAGCGGCGGCCCGGCGGCAAGTCGCGCCAGACGCCACTGATCCAGACGAATTCCATTTGTTCATCGTCGAAAGCCCAGTAGCCTGGAATCCACTCGACGTTGTTCCCTTCGGGTTGGAATTCAGGCGGCAGTTCCTGCACCGGTTCTGGTGGTGCCTGGAGAATGACCGGACTTGGCGCCGGGTCGGCCTGGTAGACTTCGGCGAAGGCTTCATGCAGTGGGCCACGCATCAGGGCATCCATGTTTTCATCGAACGGCAAGTCTTCGAATTGAACCGGCGGTTGCGTCGGCTGTTGCAGTTCGAGGGAGGGTGGAGCCGGCAGTTGGCCTTGTCCCAGTGACGATTGAGGAAGTGCCTGGGGTGGCATTGGGTCGGCAGTCCAACCACTGGCAGAGGCGGCCACCAGAATTACCGATACAAACGCAAGAGGTGTCGCGGATTTGCGACGGGTTGTCGTCAATTTGAACATGGTTGGATGCTTCCGGGTGATCGCAATCCATCGCGTTGTTGGCCCTGAGTGCATAAAAGGCACTTTGAAAGGGTTTTCTCCGCATTACTGTGAGGCAAGTATCATGCCAGTCGCTGATTCGGTGCCCCGTTCGCGGCGGCGAAGGCACCCGTTGAAGCGATTTTGAACCCGCAGGAACCGGTGGCGTCGCAAAGAGCCCAAAGCGGCGAAGCCGCGACAGCGAGGATTGCATTTGTCGGCGTGTGTGAATCCGCAGGAACCGGTGGCAGCCGCAATGGGCCCAGTCGCGATAGCGACGAAAGCAATTAGCTGCGGGTGTGAACCCGCAGGAACCGGTGGCGTCGCAAAGAGCCCAAAGCGGCGAAGCCGCGACAGGAAGGATTTCAGTTGGCGTATGTGAATCCGCAGTAACCGGTGGCGGCCGCTATGGGCCCAGTCGCGATAGCGACGAAAGCAATTAGCTGCGGGTGTGAACCCGCAGAAACAGTGGTGTCGCAAAGAGCCCAAAGCGGCGAAGCCGCGACAGCGTGGTTTGCATCCGGGAGGCGGGTTCCAAATCAAAACCCCAAATTGGAACCGGTGGATTCGAAGCGCGGATTGCTGTCGCCGCGTTCGCGGCTGGGGGCAATTGGGGTGAATGTTTGACTGCGGGTTTGCACCCTCAGCTAATTGCTGTCGCCGCATTCGCTGCTGGGCGGCATGGCTGTCGCCGCATTCGCGCTGGGGAGGTGCTGCCGCGCTTGGGTTGGGTGGCATTGCTGTCGCCGCGTTCGCGGCAGTGTGGCATTGCTGTCGCCATATTCGCGCTGGGGAGGTGCTGCCCGCGCTTGGGTTAGGCGGATTGCTGTCGCCGCATTCGCGGCTGTGGCGGCTCGTGCTAGCTGCGGCGAGGTCAGCGGCCGTTGTAGAGGGCGGCGACGAGGGAGATGTTTTGGCCGCCGAAGCCGAAGCTGTTGTTCAGCGCGTAATCGAGTTTGGCCTGGCGGGCGTGATTGGGAACGTAGTCCAGGTCACAGTCGGGGTCGGGAGTTTCGTAATTGATCGTCGGCGGCAGGATCCCGTCGCGCATCGCCAGCAGGCAAACAATCAGCTCGGTCGCACCGGCGGCGGCGATCAGGTGTCCCATCATGCTTTTGGTGCTGCTGACGGGGATCTTTTTGGCGTGGGCGCCGAAGACTTCCCGGCAGGCCCTGGATTCGACGCGGTCATTCACCGATGTGCTGGTGCCATGGGCATTGACGTAGCCGATCTGTTCCGGGTTCAGGCCGGCGTCCCGGATGGCAGCGTTCATGCATCCGATGGCGCCGCGGCCTTCGGGATGAATGTCGGTAATCCGGTAGGCGTCGGCGGTCGAACCGTATCCGGCGATTTCTCCCCAGATCTGGGCACCCCGTTTTTTGGCGTGTTCCAGTTCTTCCAGGACGACCATCGCGGCGCCTTCGCCCAGTACGAATCCGTCACGGTTTTTGTCGAAGGGGCGTGAAGCCCGCGTGGGGTGTTCATTGCTGGTCGAGAGGGCCGTCAGCAGGTTGAAACCGGTCACGCCAAAGGGATGAATCATGCTGTGGGTGCCGCCGGAGAGCATCACGTCGGCTTCGCCCCGGCGGATGATCTCGGTCGCTTCGCCCACGGCCTGGCTGCTGGCGGCGCACGCGGTCAGGCAGTTTGCGTTCGGTCCCTGGGCGTTGAACAGTGCGGCCAGGTGTCCCACGGGCATGCTGGGTTCCTGTTCCAGCTCCATCACGGGATCGAGGACTTCCATTCCCTTGCGGGTGAATTCGTTCAGGTCGAGGGTGCCGTCGGGTCGGATTGCGGCGACCATCATTTCGGCGAACGAGCAGAAATCCTGGCTTCCCTCACCGCTTCCAAGGTACACGCCGAACTTGCGGGGATCGCTGATCGAATCCAGTACGCCTGAGGAGCGAATGGCCTGGATGGCTGCACCGCCGGCAAAGCGCGAGTGGCGTCCCCGCAGTCGCCACTGTTCGGGGTCGAGTCCCGAGTCCTCCGGCTGCCAGTTCTTGATTTCGGACGAAATCCGTGTGGGGAACCGGCTGGCGTCAAAAATGGTCGTGTTGGCGACTCCGGATTTGCCTTCCTGGAGCGCGGCCCACATGGTTTCAACGTCGTTCCCGAGGGGGTTGATGACTCCGACACCCGTAATGACGACTCGGCGTTTCATGATTGGTTCGACGCGTGTTGAAAGGAGTTGTGTGGGGAAACTGTCCGGACCTGGGGTTCGAACGGGCGATTCCGGATCCCGGGGATCGCCGCGGACCGGGCGGAATCAATAGACATTCAGTTCCGACCGTTCGGCTTCCAGCATATGTTCGGGGACGCGGATCGGGGTTCCGTCCGGATAGCGACCGACTTCGAACAGCCGCATCATGCGAACCATTCGGCAGAGAGCGGCGGGTTCGAACAGCACGACATTTTCGAAGCGGTCATCCTGCAGCATGGCAAACATCATTTCCAGTTCGGCGACCGGTCCCAGTTCGTTTTCGACGGTACCCGTCACCATCGCGCTGTCGGCGGTGGAGGTTTTCATTTCGCAGGCAAAATGAAGCAGCGTGCCGGGTCGGGCCTGTTGGTGAAAGCGTGCGACGCTCAATTTTGCCAGCACCACGCGGGCCTTGAAATCGCTCATTTGCGATACCAGCAACCCGCCCGTTTGCGCCATTCCTTCGATAATAAGCGAGGCGGGCAGGTAGGGGGCACCCGGCGCGTAATCATCGACGACTTCTTCGGTCAGGCTGATGCCCTTGACGGCTTTGGCGCTGGTGCCCGCCACAAATTCGGTAAACCGGTCTATCCAGAACCAACGCATTGTCGGGAAAAACCCAGGGTAATACAGTTACAAATCTGAAAAACGGCGGCCGGCCGCGCCGTCTGGATCCGGAGGAGTGGCCGTTTGCCGGTGAGGAAAACGGCCGTCGAATCCGGTCCCACAGGCGGCATCAGGCCGGTTTCTGCGGCCACGGGGTCAGGCGGCTTTCATGCTGACGTAGTTGCAAAGGTCCTTGACGGTCAGTTGCTGGGCGAATTCCTGGACGCGGGGGTTTTTTTCAAAACCGGTCAGGTCGGCAAAGGGCATGCGTTCTTTCAGTTTGGCGATTCCTTCGGGTGTGACTTTGCCGTCATTCACATAGCTGGCATTGCCGAGGATGTCTTCGGGAAAGAGTTCTTCGCGGGGAATGGTAATTCCAAAGCCTTTTTCGAGTCGGAACACGATGTCGAGAAAGTCGATGGACTCTGCGGCCAGGTCGCCGACCAGGGTAGCGTCTGGCGTGACGTCATCGTCATCGACACCCAGTGCATCGATCAGTGAATCCTTGACTTTCTCGAAAATTTCTTCGTTGGATGGCATTCGCTGCTTTCTCCTGATATGCCACCGCCGGAACGAATGTTCTCCGGCGGCACGTTATGAATGCCGGGCGGATGGTCCACGCGGCGGTTGACTGTCACGTAAGTTTGTTTTCCGATCCGGACTGTTGCGGGACCGGCAGCTGGTTGAATAACAACCGGCAATGTCTGCGGAACTGTTGTCGCATATGATCGTCAGTCGCCTGGTCGGCGAGGTGCCGATCGGCCAGATTGAAGCAGCCGATTGTAATCGAGCCAGAGACTGCCGTCCGCCCCAGTACTTCGCCCCGCACGCGGAATTTGTGCGAATTGCCTTCGCGGCTTTGGACCTGGACATGGATCATCAACTGGTCGCCGGGTTGCACAAAGCCCTGGAATTTCAGGTTTTTGGCTTCTTCCAGCACGACCATGGAGTGTTCGAACTCCTCGTCCATCCGGACGAGAAACATGGCGGCCTGAAAAACGGCTTCGACCATCAGCACGCCGGGCATGACCGGAAAGCGGGGAAAATGGTCTTTGAGGTATTCTTCGGACAATGCCAGCACGCGAATCGCCGTCAGACTTTCGCCCGGCTCGACTTCCAGAATTCGGTCTATCTGGCTGAAACGCATCTGGAATGGAGGGGAGAGTGCCGGGACTGAATCGCAGGAAATTTTCCAATGAAAGGTTTACTGGCTGTCCTGAACGCCCGTGACCGATCGAAATTCGAACCAGAAATATACCAACCGCCGCTGTTTGCCTCAACAACGTTTTCCGCTGAAATGGTGTGCGATTTTGACCCTCGCGACCAGGAAGCAGGTCCGGCGTTGGCCCCGGGCGGGAGTTTCGGGCGGGTTTCCAGGTCGGGAAAGCGGCCTTTCCGCGAACTGGATCCAGGGGGATCTGGCCGGGTCCCGCCCGGCCCATTCGGGCGGGGTCTGGCGTGTTCACTGACCGCGGCAGATGCTAGATTTTTTTGAAAAGCGGGTGATTCCTTCCAGCCAGGACCAACTGGCAGCAGCAATTTCATCGCCCGGAAGATCTGCTGACTGTTCCAAACCCGAAGTTTTTCATGCGCCGTGGAATTCCAGTATCGCCAGGGATCGCTATCGGTACGGCCTACGTCGTACACGAAATCTTCGTCAATCCGGACACCAAACGGCTGGAGGAAAACGAGATCACCGCCGAGCTGGCCAGTTACGAAACGGCCCGCGACCGGGCTGCCCAGGACCTGAAAACCCTCGAACGCAAAGTCGAATCGCAGGTCGGCCGGGAAGAAGCTTCGATTTTCGCGATCCACCAGCAGATTCTCCGCGACGGGGCTTTTACCAGCAAAATCCGCAACTGGATCGTTGATGACCGGATGAACGCCAGTGCCGCCCTGCATCACCTGCTGGCGGACTATACCCGGCTGTTCTCGGCCACCAATGACGAGTATTTGCAGGAACGACTGAACGACGTTCGCGACGTCATCGTGCGAATTTCCAGCCATCTGCTGAACGCCGTTCCCTCCCAGCGGCAAAAAGAACTGAACGGGCCGCTGATCGTGGTGGCCAACGAGTTGCTCCCCAGCCAGGCGGTGGCCCTCGGCGATATCGACGTGGCAGGAATTGTGACTCAGGCGGGCAGCCAAACCAGCCACGCCGCGATTATCGCCCGCAGCCGTGGCATTCCCGCAGTATCCGGCGTCAAGGCAATTCTGAAATCGGTCAACACCGGCGATACGATCGTCGTCGACGGACGAAGCGGCCACGTCGAAATCAATCCCAACCCGGAAGCTCTGGCCGCGTTCCGGAAACTGGAACGCGAGTTTTTTGACCTCAAGGACCAGTTGGCCGAAAATCGCGACCTGCCGGCACGCACCGCCGATGGTCAGGAATTGCGGCTGCAGGCAAACATCAACGGCCACGCCGATGCCCTCGCCAGCGTGGCGATGGGGGCCTCTGGCGTGGGACTCTATCGCACGGAGTATCTGTACCTGACCCATTCCGATGTGCCCGACGAGGACGAGCAGTACCAGTCCTACTGCAAAGTCATCGCGGCCAGCCCCGGTCACAACGTCACGATTCGAACACTCGATATCGGCGGCGACAAAACAGTGGCCTACTTCGGGCACGACAATCACGAGGCGAATCCGTTCATGGGGTGGCGCAGCATCCGCCTGTCGTTCGAACACCCCCAGTTTTTTGCGACCCAGCTGCGCGCGATTCTGCGCGCGGCCAGTGACTATCCCACGGGCAACGTCCGGATCATGTTTCCCATGGTCACGACAACGGAAGAAGTACGCAAACTGCGCGGCCTGCTGCGCGATGCCCACAAGACCCTGCGGGCAAAGGGCCTGAAAAACATCCGCGACATTCCCATGGGAATCATGCTGGAAGTCCCCGCGGCCGCCATCGTGATTCACCACATTCTCGAACTGGTCGATTTCGTTTCCGTGGGTTCCAACGATCTGGTGCAATATCTGATGGCAGCCGACCGCGACAACCCCAAGGTCAGCCACCTCTGCCAGCCCCTTTCGCCCGCCGTACTGACCGTTCTGAAAAACGTGATCGAAGCCTGCCAGACCGCCGGCAAACCGGTCACGGTCTGTGGCGAAATGGCTGGCCAGCCCAAGGCGTTTCTGCTGCTGTTGGGCATGGGCCTGCGCCGGTTCAGCATGAGTCCGGCTTTTATTCCGTCCATCAAACAGCTCGCCAGTCAGGTGCGGTTGTCCGAAGCCGAACAGATCGTGACCAGCGTGATGAAACTGAAAGAAGCCGGCCAGATCAAACGTTTCATGACCCGCCAGGTCAAACAAATCGCTCCAAACCTGGCGATGCTCGATATCCAGTAAAATCTGCACCCAGTGAAAACAAAACCCAGTGAAAACAAAACCCAGTGAAATCTGAACCCGGTGAAATCTGAAAACCTGATCCGTCTCGACCAGTTTCTGAAACTGCAGCGAATCGTCCAGTCGGGCGGCCAGGCCAAACTCCTGGTCCAGTCCGGCGCGGTGCAAGTCAACGGCGTAACCGTGACCCGCCGCGGACGCCAACTGCATCCCGGCGACACCGTCAGCTGCAATGGCCAAACCTGGCCAGTCGAATCGGATGATGCCTGACGGCGCCGCCGCCGCTGTCTTCATCCCCCATCGACACTGGAACCGGTCGGCTTCGGCACTGGCCGGGTGAGTTCCAGTCAACTATCGTGGAACGCGTTCTGTTAGACTGTTAGCCGTGCCGTTTTCTGTTGTCCGTTTTTTTGTGATCAAACCCATGTTGATGAACATTCGGTCCACTGCGAACCCGCTTCTTTTCCCGCTGGTCCTTGCGGCTGTTTTTTTGACTGGCCGGCCCGCAGCGGGGCAGGGGACGGTGCAGCGCAATTCGCTGGTCGAACAGGCTCATCTGGTCGAAGGGTTTCAGCTGGAACAGGTTTACGAAGTCGCCAACAGCCAGGGTTCTTGGGTCAGCATGGCGGTGGATCCCAAAGGTCGACTGATTACGTCGGACCAGGACGGGATGCTCTACCGGGTTACGGTTGATTCAGAAAAAAAGACGGTCGGTGTCGAACCGATCAATGTGCGAACCGGACGCGCGCACGGGCTGTTGTATGCTTTTGATTCACTGTATGTCATGTCGCACCAGGGTGATGGGCAACCGTCCGGACTGTACCGGGTTCGCGACAGCAATGGCGACGACCAGTTCGATTCGGTGGAAATGTTGATCCGGATCGATGGCGAAGGCGAACATGGTCCCCACGCGGTAGTGTTGTCGCCCGACGGCAAATCGCTGTACCTCTGCAGCGGCAATCACACACGGTTGCCTGAAATCCAGACTTCGCGTGTGCCCCAGGTCTGGCAGGAGGACCAGGTCTTGCCGCGTCTGTGGGACGCCAGCGGACACGCCGTCAACATCATGGCGCCCGGCGGTTGGGTCGCGAATTGTGACCCCGACGGAAAAAACATGGAACTGGTCAGCGTCGGATACCGCAACCAGTTTGATATCGCCTTCAGTCCCGGGGGCGATTTGTTCACTTTCGACGCCGACATGGAATGGGATATCGGATTGCCCTGGTACCGGCCGACCCGGGTCTGTCATGTGACCAGTGGCAGCGAGTTTGGCTGGCGCAGCGGAACGGGGAAATGGCCCGAATATTATCCGGACAGTCTGCCGCCCGTTCTGGACATCGGACCGGCATCGCCGACCGGGGTGACGTTCGGAACCGGGGCAAAATTTCCGAAAAAATATCGCGACGCGCTGTTTGTGGCCGACTGGAGTTTCGGTGTGATCTACGCGGTCCACCTTCGCGCCGCGGGGGCTTCGTTCGCGGCCGAACGGGAGGCCTTTCTGGCCGGACCCGGGATGGCTGTGACCGACATGGTGGTCAATCCTCTGGACGGATCGCTCTACTTCCTGATTGGCGGACGCCGTTCGCATTCGGCGCTGTTCAGGATTTCGGCCAAAGATCCTGGTGCGGAGGTTGCGGAGGCAGACGGCGCCAATGCAACCGACGCAACGGTGGCCGGGCTGCATGCCCTGCGCCGTGAAATGGAGTCGCTGCATGCGGCGAAATCTGATTCGGCGGCAGAGGTTGTCGAACAGGCTGGCACCTGCATGGACCATTCCAGCAGGCATATCCGCCACGCCGCTCGCGTGGCGATTGAGCGCATGCCGTTCGATTCGTGGAAAGAAATGGCCACCGCGAAAATGTCGGACGCCGCGTTGGCGCCTGTTGGTCGAATCAACTGGGCATTGGCCGTGGCCCGCTGCGGTGATGATGCGGCGCGGGCAGCGGTGATCCGCGCAATGCTGCAGCTGGACTGGACCGCGCTTGAGACAATGGACCGGCTGGCCATGTTGCGCGTGGTCGGGCTGGGGTTGGCCCGGTCGGCGGAGATGGATCCCGGGCTGCGCACAGAGGTTTGCCGGGTCCTTGATCCGCTGTTTCCGGACGCCGATTCCCGCTGCAGTGCGGAGCTTTGTCGACTGCTGGTGGCTGCAGGTTCCAGCCAGGTCGTGGCACCAGCGATGCAGATGATGGAAACGGCTGCGACGCAGGAACAGCAGATCCATTATTTCCTCTGCCTCAGCCATGCTGTGGAAGGCTGGAATCCGGAACTGCGCAACGAGTACTTTTCATGGTATCTGACGACCGGCGGCATGCGGGGTGGAAATTCGTTTGCAAAGTTCCTGGCCAATATTCGCGACGTCGCCATCGGGAAACTGGGTGAGTCGGAAAAGAACCAAATGGCTCAGCTTCTGGCCCGAACGCCCGATCCACGCAATCCGGCACCCGTCGTTTCACCGCAGCAGCGCGAGTTTGTCAAAAAATGGACGGTGGCCGATCTGGAACCAGTTGCAGAAGCGGAACTGGCCGGACGCAATCTTGAGAATGGGCGAGCCATGTTTCAGGTTGGCCAGTGCTACCAGTGCCACCGGCTGGGAAGCGATGGGGGCAGTGTCGGACCGGATTTGACGCCAGCCGGACGCCGCTTTGTGATGCACGATCTGCTGGAAACGATGATCGAGCCCAACAAGGCGATTTCCGACCAGTACCAGGCTACCGTTTTTCTGCTGGATGACGGGCGAACGGTGACGGGGCGAATCGCCAACCTCAGCAATTCGACTTACATGATCCAGACCAACATGCTCGACCCGGGAAACTTTACCCGAATCGACACGGCCAGCATTGAGGGGATGCGGCCCGCGACCAATTCGATGATGCCCGAAGGGTTGCTGGATACAATGACCCGGGATGACATCCTCGACCTTGTGGCGTGGCTGCGCGTATCGTCCGACCAGGCCATGGCAGGTCAGGCCATTCCCGAAACTGGCGGGCAATAACCTGGCGAACAGCCGCCCGCCGCGTCACCGATCCAGCACGCGACAACCCGAAAAAAACTGCCCGTGATTCCGGAACCCGAGCCCCTCGACGAAACGCCGCCCCACATTACTCCGGAGTCTGTGCTGCGCGACCAGTACGACGAACTGGCGGTGCTGGCCGGATCGCTGGCCCACGAAATCAAGAATCCGCTGGCCGTGATTCGCATGAATATCGAACTGCTGGCCGAAGACATGGAGCAGATCGATTCGCCGAAAATCCGCCATGCCAAAGAGCGGATCGCCACGGTCAGCCGCCAGTGTTTCCGTCTGGAGAATCTGTTGAACGATTTTCTCCGTTTTGCCCGCACGGAAAATCTGGAGCTCAAGGTTGGCAACCTGAACGACCAGATCAATCAGGTCCTGGAGCTTTTCAGCCCCCAGGCGCGGCAACAGGGCGTGGAGGTCATCCGCTATCTCGAAACCGATTTGCCGCGAATTCGGCTGGAGTCACAAACCATGCAGGCCGCGCTGGTCAACCTTGTCAAAAACGCCCTCGAAGCGATGCCCGATGGCGGACAGCTGGTGGCCCGCACCCGCATCACCCGCAATGGTGTGGCCCTTGATTTGATCGATACGGGTGTGGGGATGAACCATCGCACGCTGATGAACATGTTCAAGACTTTTTACACCAACAAGTATGGTGGTTCCGGTTTGGGACTGCCGACAGCCAAAAAAATCATCGAGGCCCACGGCGGACGGATCAACGTGCAAAGCACGGAGGGGAGTGGCACCCAGTTCACCGTGGAATTCCCCACACCGCGCAGAATTTAACAGGGCACCGATCCGTTGAAACTGATTCGCCGACTGGAAGATTTCCCGCAGGAACTGCGTGGCGGTGCGCTGACCATAGGCAATTTCGACGGCGTCCATCAGGGACACCGGTTGATCGTCAGCCGCTTGCGGGCGCTGGCCGACCGGGCACAGGGGCCTGCCGTGGTGTTCACCTTTGATCCGCATCCGGCACTGTTGTTGCGTCCCGATGAAGCCCCCCCGCCACTGACGTGGATCGATCGCAAGGCCGAGTTGCTGGACGAACTGGGTGTCGATGTCATCCTCGCCTGCCCGACCACCGAAGAACTGCTGCGGCTGTCCTGGCTGGAGTTTTTTGACGAGGTGGTTTGCAACGTGATCGGCGCCGCGGCCATGATCGAGGGAAGCAATTTCAGGTTCGGCCGCGACCGCATCGGCGATGTGCAACTGCTGGCCGGCCGCTGTGCGGAGTTGTCCATGGAATTCGAAACGGTGCAAGTGATCGGCGAAAACGCCCAGTCCGTCAGCAGCAGCCGCATCCGCCGGCTGATTCGCGAAGGGGCGGTGGCCGAGGCCAGCCAGTTGCTGACCCAGCCCTACCGGATCCGCGGGATGGTGGTGCACGGGCACGCGCGCGGAGCGCGGATGGGTTTCCCCACGGCCAATCTGGACGGTATCGACACGCTGGTGCCGGGGGCCGGGATTTACGCCGGAAGTGCGATCGTCGATGGCCAGGCCTGGCCCGCCGCGATCCACGTTGGCCCGGTTCCCACGTTTGGCGATGACGTCTTCAAGGTTGAAGTGCATCTGCTGGATTTCACAGGGAGTTTGTACGGTCGTGTGATCGAAGTGGACTTCTGGAAACGCCTCCGCGAAATCGTCCATTTCACCAACCCGGAAGATTTGCTGACGCAACTGCACCGGGACGTCGCCGATACCCGGGCCGTCTGGGATGCGGCCACGCTCCGGCCGTCGCCCGGGCTGCTATAGTGGTCCGGTTTCAGAATAAAGTGCCGCATCGACTGAATCGTCTGCGGAGTTTAATTGAACGGTTTTAAAACACAGGAGCCCAGGACTGATGTCGATTGACTGGAACAGGTTTCGGGAAATGATTTTTGCCGCCAGCAACGTTGTGCTGGTCAGTCACATCCGCCCCGACTGTGACGCACTCGGCAGCGAACTGGGTATGGCCGCCATTTTGCGGAAACTCGGCAAAAAAGTCCGCATCGTCAATGGCCAGAAGACTCCCCCCAATCTTCAGTTCATCGATCCCGCCGGTGAGATCATGGAAATCCACTCGGACATCGCGGTGGCTGATCTGGACGATGCCGATCTGTTGCTGGTTCTCGATACCGGCGCCTGGGCCCAGGTCGGTCCGATGCGGGCAGTAATCGAAACCACGGGAGCGAAAAAGGCGATCCTCGATCACCATGTTTCCGAAGACGATTTCGGAGCCGAGGTTTTCAAAAGAACCACCGCCGAAGCGGCTGGCGTGCTGGTGGTGGAGGCGGCCGACGCACTGGGGGTCGAACTGGATGCCACCATGGCGACGCCACTTTTTGCCGCGATCGCAACCGATACCGGATGGTTCCGGTTCGGGTCGGTTGGCGACGGCACCTATGAAGTCGCCGCGCGGCTGTTGCGCGCCGGGGCTGTTCCCAGTGAAATTTACGGGGCCCTGTACGAACAGGAAACGGTTGGGCGGATGAAACTGCGCGGACGTGTGTTGTCCCGGATCGAAATGGAACTGGACGGGCGGCTGGCCCATACCTGGATCGTTGCCGAAGATTACGCCGAAACCGGTGCGCTGCCCAGCGACACCGAGGACCTGATCAACCACCTGCTGCAGATCAAGGGGACCGAGTTTGCTTTCATCGTGGTGGGGCAGCGGTCGGGCGGATTCAAAATCAGTTTCCGCAGCCGCTGCGCCGTGGAATGCAATGTCGTCGCCAGCCAATTCGGCGGGGGAGGGCACAAGGCTGCCGCAGGAGCATTCGTCGAAGGCGAGTTCGCCGCTGCCCAAACCAGAATCCTTGACCACGTCCGCGGGTGCATGACCCGGTCCTGAGGTCCGAACCGGAGCGACGGTCCTGTGTTTGTTGGCCTGCTGCCAGAGGGTGTGCTGGACCTCTGCAGCTGCCGCTTCACGAGATATCGACGACAGGTTTTCCGATCACTTCCGGTCTGGGGGTAATTCCCAGCCCCGGCCCGGTGCTGGCCGCCATGCGTCCCTGCTGGCGCTGGGGGGCGCCCGACGCATTGCTGACGGTGACGTAGCTGTTGAAGTCGGTGCTGGTGAACCGGAACTCTTCGGGCGTGCTGTGCGCCAAATGGGCAATCGCGGCTGTCGTGATGTCGCCTCCCCAGCTGTCCTCCAGCGTCATCGCAATCCCCGTCGAAACGCACAGGTCGCGGGCCTGCCGGGTTCTGGTCAGTCCACCGAGTTTGCTGATTTTCAGGTTGACAACGTCCATCGCTTTGTCCGCCCTGGCTCGCAACAGCATGTCCAGCGAGTCGATATTCTCGTCCAGTACAAACGGGTGGTTCGTGTTGCGACGCACAGCCAGGCATTCGTCGTAACTCAAACAGGGTTGTTCGATATAGACGTCCAGGTCGGCCACCGCGCGGGCCACGCGAACGGCTTCGTGTTGCGTCCATCCCGTGTTGGCATCGGCCACCAGCCGGTCGGTCGGCAGCAGCATCGCGCGAACCGCCCGAATCCGTTCGATGTCGGTGTCCGGGTCTCCACCGACTTTCAGCTGGAAACGGGTGTACCCCTGTTGCTGATAGCCTCTGACGTTTTCGGCCATTTGATCGGGGGCTTGCTGGGAAATGGCCCGGTACAGCTGGACGTTTTCACCAAAGCGTCCGCCCATCAACAGGCATACCGGCAACTGGACGGCCTTTCCAAGAATATCCCAGCAGGCAATATCGATGCCCGAGTTGACATAGGGGTGGCCTTTCAGGGCGGCATCCATGCGGTGATTCAGGAGCGTCAGGGCGCGGGGATCGAATCCCAGCAAATGGGGTCCAAGTTCGCGCAGTCCGGCACGGACACCTTCGGCATAGGCCGGCAAATAGAAAGGACCCAGCGGGCAGACTTCGCCATAACCGATGATGCCGCATTCGGTCTCCACACCGACGATGGTGCTGTCGAAAACCGAAACCGATTTTCCACCCGACCATTTGTAAGTACCTTCGGACAGTGGCAGGTCGACACGGTGGGCAAAAATGCGGGCGATCTTCATCCGGGGGATTTCCTGGCAGTTGGGCTGAATTTGAAAGCGTGGATTCTAGCCCGGTTTCTTCACCTGGGCCATGGCGACCATGCCAGTCTCCCCCAGCCGTCACGGCGACCGATTCGACCAAAAAGCCGAGGTATTACCGTTTAGAACCGCTCAGACCGTACGGCCAAAGCGATCGATTTTCTGCGCCGGTATCCCGGATGGGGATTTGCCGCGAACGACGGGACTGCGCCAACACGCACGGGGAATCGTTCCCAGCAACGATGCCGCCGACAAAATCGCCATCCCGCCCAGAACCAGCTGCAATTTGCCGGCGCTGACGCCGTACGAATGCAGTCCAACCCCCAACTGGTTGACACATTCCCACGACCAGATCGTAACAACAATTCCAAAAATACTCAGGGCGGCTATCCCCCGGTCGCGGACCACGCCGGCCCACCGTGCATGCAATGTGACCGCGTTCCACAACACGATCATCAGCGCACCGTTTTCCTTGGGGTCCCAGCCCCAGAACCGGCCCCACGAATCGTCGCCCCACAGTCCGCCCAGCACCGTCCCAAAAAAGCTGAGCAACAGCGCGAACGCCGTCATGCCGTAAACATTCTGGATCATTTTCCGGCTGGTCGCCTGGTCCATCCGGCTGTCCAGCAGCGAACGAATTGTCCAGAACAACCCGGCCATCCCCGCCGCGGCAGTCGCCGAATATCCCAGCGAAATGCAAATCACGTGGGTGCTGAGCCAGAACTGTGTATCGAGCACAGCCCGCAGGACAATCATCGTATCGCCATCGGCCACGCTGCTGCTGTACGCCCACAACAAAGTCCCCGTTCCAAACAGCGCACCCAACAGTGTTCCCACACCCTGGCGCGAAAACAACTCGACGATTTGCAACAATACGACTGTTCCCACACTGACAAACAGGAATGAAGAGTAAAGATTCGTGACGGGAGGGCGCCCGGTGACAATCATCCGCATCACAATTCCGGTCAGATGCAGCAACACGCCCGTCCACACGATCGTCGTTGCGGCGCGGTTGAGTGACACCCGTTGTCCAATCCAGGCCAACACACAACAGAGGGCTGCGATCAGGTACAGCACCGTCGAAAGATAAAACGGTGACAGCCGGTCCAGCACGATTTCGGTGGAAACACCCCGCTGGTTGCCCCGACCGATCGCGGACGCAACCGTTTCCAGGTGAGCCGCTGCCAGTTTCTCAAACTTTTCGCTGTCCCGTTCGCGCCAGGCCGCACCGAGACCGAGCAGGTTTTCGTAATTGGCCCGGAAACGGGGCGCGACTTCGGGGTCGGCCTGGCCATAGACCGAGCGGACCAAATCGCGGATTTCGTGCCGCCACTGGGGCAATCGCTCTTCGATCATGCTGTTGGCCAGCGGTTCAATCTCATTTCGAATCGCGAGGGCCGCTTC
>JBGSVU010000493.1:0-2718 GCA_041752775.1 Pirellulaceae bacterium
CCTGCGTAAGTGGATGGCCGACCAGGCCAGCGCATCCGGCCTGGTCACCTCGAAACTGAAGCGGGGCAAAAAGGACGAAGCCAACAAATTCGAGCTGTACGTCGATCACGTCGAGCCTGTCCGGAAAGTACCTTCGCACCGTCTGTTGGCGATGCTGCGCGGCGAATCCGAAGGAATTTTGCGGGTCGGTGTCGAGCTGGACGAATCCTCTGTTGTCCCGGCGCTCAAACGCCAGCTGGTTCACAACCGGGAGTTTGAGTTTTTCAGCGAACTGAACGCTGCCGTCGAGGACTGTGTCCGGCGGCTGCTGATGCCCGCAACCGAATCGGCGATGCTGCAGATTCTCAAGGAACGCGCCGACGAAGAAGCGATTGCCGTCTTCGGAAAGAACCTGCGGGAGCTGCTGATGGCTGCGCCCGCCGGACCGCGCGTCACGATCGGCATCGACCCGGGGTTTCGAACCGGATGCAAAGTCGCCGTGGTTGACGGTACGGGGAAGTTTCTGGAAAACACCACGATTTTTCCCACCCCACCCAAAAATGACACAGAGGCGGCCGGACAGACCCTGTTAAGGCTGATTCGCAAACACGCCGTTGAGCTGATTGCCATCGGCAACGGAACGGCTTCTCGCGAAACCGATGCCTTCGTCGGTGACCTGATTCGCGACAACGGCCTGAAGGTCACCAAAGTCATGGTCAGCGAATCGGGGGCTTCGATTTATTCGGCCAGTGAAATTGCCTCCGCAGAATTTCCCGATCTTGACGTTACAGTACGCGGCGCAATCAGCATTGCCCGCCGTTTGCAGGACCCGCTCGCCGAGCTGGTCAAATGCGACCCGAAATCGGTCGGAGTCGGCCAGTACCAGCACGATGTCAACCAGTCCCAGCTGCGCAAATGCCTCGACCGGATTGTCGAGTCCTGTGTCAACAATGTGGGCGTTGACTTGAACATGGCCAGTGTCCCCCTGCTTTCCTGTGTGGCCGGGATCGGCCCGAAACTGGCAGAGAATATTGTGGAACACCGCAACCTCAACGGCCGGTTCATGAACCGCAAACAGTTGACGTCGGTGGCCAAACTGGGAAAAAAGGCTTTTGAACAGGCCGCCGGCTTTCTCCGTATCCGCGACGGTGAAAATCCGCTGGACAACTCCGCGGTTCATCCGGAAAGTTATCCGGTGGTCGGCCGGATGGCGAAACAACTGGGCGTTGCACCGGAAAGCCTGCTGGGCAACCCTTCGCTCGGGCAAAAGCTGAAGCCCGAAGAGTTCGTGGAAGGGCAATTCGGCATTCCAACGATCCTCGACATCATTGCCGAACTCGCAAAACCGGGCCGCGATCCCCGCAGCGAGTTCAAAGTGGCCCATTTCGACGACAGCATCAACTGTCTGGAGGATCTGCGACCGGGACTGGTCCTGGAAGGCGTCATCACCAACGTCACACATTTTGGGGCCTTCATTGACATCGGTGTCCACCAGGACGCGCTGATTCACATTTCGCAACTGGCCAACGAGTTCGTCCGCGACCCGAATGAAGTCGTCGCGGTCGGTGACATTGTCCGTGTCAAAGTGCTGGAAATCGACATCCCCCGAAAACGGATTTCCGTAACCCGAAAGTTTTGATAGACAAAGGGGTGACGGTAAACCATAGTGACGTCGACTTTGTGCGGATTTCATCTTTGCCGAATCCGCCCGTGAACAAAGCGTAAAGCTCTGTCAGCAGTTCGAACGCCGGATGAGACAGTGTTGGGCTCTCGAGCTTCGGATATCTTTCAGAGTGGTGAGAACGAACCAGTTCATGCTGACCGAGCTGTGTCAGCAGCACCCAGGCCAGTGGACTGCAAGTTCCAGAAAAACTGCCATCAGGGTAGTTGCGCTATATCTACGCGCTTTTAATAAAAACAAATTCTCCCATGACAGTGCCTGGATTTTCTCTGATTGCCCTGCAAAAAAGAATTTCGTTGCGACAGCCTGCCGCTGGACAGATTCATCCCTATTATTTTTCTTCTTTGGCTGTGTGATTTTCCGTAGAGGCGGAACTCAGGCCGGTCAGTTCGATCACAGAATGAGCCGACCTGAATTTGCTCCCGTCATCGAAAAACGATTCGTCAAGCGGTTCATTGAACCGCAACCATTCGAACTCGATCTCCAAATCCTGCACGCCTATGTGCCGAACGTGGCCGACCTCAAGAGTTCCGCGGTCGGAATGTTGCCGAAATGACTTCAGTAATTGCACGCCTTGTCGTTCAATCCAGTCGTAGGTTGTCTTCTTGCCTATACGCGTATCAATCACACCTGGTACCAAAACACGCTCATTTCTGAAGGATCGTTCAACAGGTACAAGCCGTTGCGTATCAAATAGCCAGCTATCTACTGTCCGAAATTCATTTTCTACCCTTCGAGCGGACAACAACTCCAGAAGCATCGTGCCATCACTGGCATCATCACAGACGCCAACTTCCCATCCAGAAACCTTGCTTCGAATCAGCTTTTCTGAGAGTGCAAACGAGTCCGGCCCAAAAGAGGACGACATGACGACGCCCCGAAAATCCGGGAAATTCAGCGCTTTAAAAGCACTTTCCCCTTGCAGCATCCTGACTCTTTCGGGAATTTCCAGCATCTGACCGGGGAATGTTCTTTCAAAAACGGTCCCATCGACATTCAAGCACGCTCCTCTGATGAGTTCAGACTTCTGCTCAAAATCACGATTGCCCTTCTGCCGG
>JBGSVU010000494.1:0-21669 GCA_041752775.1 Pirellulaceae bacterium
ATCACGGGACGGCCCGCGCCGTGCTGCTACATCATCACGGGACGGCCCGCGCCGTGCTGCTACATCATCACCGGACGGCCCGCGCCGTGCCGCTACCTGGTTCTTCGGTTGCCCGATTTCATGCAACGTCTTTATTTGTTGTCCGGTTTGCGGAATCGCAGGCAATAATTTTCATAAAAGGTACTGATTCGGATCTCTTCGGCAAACTCAAATCCGGCCCCTTCGATTTCAGCGCGGAATGTCTCTTTGCCGGCCCGGACATGATCGATTACCCACGCGCGCGACTGGTCCGGGATCCTTTCAAAGTCGATCACGACCAGCTGCCCCCCCGGTACCATCGCCCGAAAAATCGATTCCAGCGTCGGGCCAGGGTGCTCGAAATGATGATAGGTGTCACAGACAAAAACCGTGTCAACCGATTCGTGTGGCAAACCGGAGCGTTGCGGCGAGGCCAGCACGGGCGTCAGATTTTTTACCCCCTGCCGGTCACACTCGGCGGCGATGTGCTCCAGAAAACGTGGGCTGATATCAACGGCGAAAACCTGACCATCATCTCCGACCGCTCGGGCAAACATCATCGAAAAGAACCCGGTCCCTGCCCCGATGTCGGCGACTTTGCCGCCGGACTGCAGATTCAGGTTCCGCAGGATTTCCTCGCGCGACGCATAAATTTCCCGGCTTTCCAATTCAAAACGATCGACCCACCGGGAAACATCCAGGTCGGGATCGACAAAGTCGGCATTCAATTCCGACGCCGCTCCCTCGATAGTGCCTTTCGCGTCTGCATCCTGGGAAGACTGTTTCGCGGGTGGTGAGCTGTCCTGCGCCGCAGCCGGCATCGCACAGGCGACCAGAGAAAGAAAAGTCGGTAAAACCCCGGAAAAAAACTTGCAGCGGAAAATCATGGACTGGAATCCCGGGAACGATGAATGTCAGAATCGGCAACGAAACAGTTTACCAAAACGGCGGCTCCCGTTTCTGCAAGCCCCACCGGCTGCCGGATCCGGTTCAGTTGCGGCCCGGTTCGAAAACGCGACAGGCCGGCTTGACGCGACTTTTCCGGATCCACGTCTCGACCCGATCCAGCGTGCGAACCACCTTTTCCGGCGACTGGCCCCGCAGGGAACACTCCCAAATCGTCGCCACGCTCCATCCCAGATCGAGCAACCGCTCCACGTTTTTCTGGTCGCGGGCGACGTTGCCAAGAATTTTTTTTCGCCAGAACGCCCGGTTCGATCCCGGCCAGCGAAACAGCGAACACTGATGTCCATGCCAGAAACATCCGTGGACGAGGACTACGGACTGGTGCCGCGTCAAAACCAGATCGGGACGGCCGGGCAACGCGCCGACATTCAGCCGGTAGCGCAGCCCGCGCGCATGCAGCTGGGATCGCACCAGCAACTCGGGACGCGTGTTGCGATTGCGGATGCCAGACATCATCCGGCTGCGCGTTTTCCGGTCGACAATATCAGCCACAATGCGGTGGGCTCCCTGAAATCAGTTTGGATCCGGTGTTTCAGCCGGGCTGGGGCCGGGCCCCGCGACTGTTTCGCCAGGCGTGGCCAGCCGGAAGCAGGCCATCTCCCTGTCGCTGCGAACGACCAGCAGATCATTGCTGATCGCAAGTGTGTTCCAGCAGACACCCGCGACAGAACGAATGGGACTGGATTTTCCGGGTTCTTCGCGGGTCGCTTCGACCAGCTGCAATTCGCCCGTTTCGGACTGAATCACCAGCCACTTGCCAACCAGCAACAGCTGACCGTCACCGTAGCTGCCGCGCTGTTTCCAGATTTTTTCTCCGGTCATCACATCGCAACATTCGATGAAACCATCGCTGATGGCCCAGACGACGCCATTTCGGACCACCGGGTTGGTCAGTTTCGTCCGCAACACACGGGGATTTTTCCAGACCTGGGTGGCCGAAAGAACTTCGCCGGTGCCGGTGATCCGGATCAATTCACCGCCGAGGTTGTAACCTTTGGTCAACAGCAAATGCTCCTGGTCGACCACGGTCACCTGGGAACAGTTGGCGTCAGAGTTCGATCCGCCTTCACGCCCGTACTTCCATAACACCGCCCCTGTTTCGGCATCGAAGCCCATTGCCTGGTCTTCAGCCTGCAGCAGGATCTGTCGTCGTCCGGCAACGGTGGCCAGTGTCGGGCTGCCGTAGGCGATCATTTCGTTGCCGGTTTTCCACAGCAGTTCACCGGACTCGCGATCAAACGCCAGCAGCGTGGCGCCGGCCTCGCGATGATCATCACCATACCCGCCCGGAATGATGACCTTGTTGTCGAAAACCAGTGGCGATGCGGCCCGACCCCAGGCCAGTCGCGATTTTTCAAAAGTGTATTCCAGCCCCGCGCTGTTGGTTCGGCGATTCTGTCCGATCTGCAACAACTCGCACAGATCGGTTTCCCAGACAGGCTGGCCTGTGTTGCCATCGAGTGCCATCAGGTTGCCCGTGGCACCCTGCGCATAAACCATGCCGCCAGAAATGGTCGGTGTGGAACGCGGCCCTTGCCGCCCCAGACCTGGCGTGTCCTCGTGCCGCCGCCGTACGGTGTGTTCCCAAACCGGTGCCCCGGTTTTCAATTCGTAACAGGTCACCATTTCCCGGTCGTCGATCTGTTCCATCGTGACCAGAAAGCTGTTGGCGATCGCCACGCCCGACCATCCCGCGCCAACCCCGATTTTCCACAGACGTCGGGGGGGATGAGCGTCCCAGTCCGGTTCCAGTTCCAAACCGTCAACCACGGCGTTTCGGTCGCTGCCCAGAAATCCGGCAAACGAATACGGCGCTGTCTCGTCCAGCATTCGTCCACCCGGTTCCGTACCCGCTTCAGAGTCCCGACCGTTGTTCCCGGCAGCGATGTTGTTTCGGGTAATGTCCGGCGCTGGTTCTTTTCCAAACCTGTAGTGCAACCGTCGCACGGTCATGCTGCCGCCGAATTGGGGCTGGAAAAAAACAAAAAAAACGGTCGGCACCAGCATCACGGTCGCTGCCAGAGCCCATCGGCCCACCCAGCGAAAAGGACTGAAAAAAGCACACCATCCGACCCACAGAAAAAACAGCAGCACCACCGCCAATGTGGAAATGGCATTGAGGAAATCGGCTCCCAGACCCGTCCAGTCGACCATTTCGAACTGAAAGATCCTCGCGAGGATCACCAACGCAGCAACCAGCAGTGACAACCCGGTCATCTTCCATGGGAACCAGCGCAGCCGCGCAGAAGTTTTGTGCTCTGACATTGTGATTGGGGGAAACTCCGGACCTGAAATCATTGACAGCCGGCCGCATTCGGACCGGCGTCCCAATCGTACCGGATCCGGTCAGTTTACGACATTGACCGGTTTGCCAGCCAGAAACATTTCGATGTTATGCGCTGTTGTTTTCATCATCCGCTGCCTGGCCTCCAGCGCCGCCCAGGCCATGTGCGGCGTGAGGTGGCAGTTTTTTGCCGCAAGCAGGGGATTGTCGGGAGAAATCGGCTCCTGGCTGACCACGTCCAGAACCGCCGCCGACAGTTGCCCGCGGTTCAGCGCCGCAGCCAAATCCGCCTCGTTCACCAGTCCCCCCCGGGCCGTGTTGATCAAAATCGACTGCGGCCGCATCAGCGACAGCAGACCGCTGTTCACAAACCCGCGACTGGATTCTGTCTGCGGGCAATGCAGGCTGACCACATCGGCATCGGCAAACAACTCGTCGATCCCGACCCAACGGAAATTCGGCCAGCGGGGTGATTCCCCGTGATTCAGTTCGTTCGCAACCACCTGCATTCCAAAGGCGTTGGCAATCTCGCCCACCCGCCGGCCAATTTTTCCAAAGCCGACGATTCCCATCGTTCTTCCAGCCAGTTCACGAAGCGGCGTGATCCAGAAACTGAAATCGCCACTTTCCTGCCACTTGCCGGCCCGAATCGCCTGGTTGTGCCGGCCGATGTCATGGATCACATGCAGGATCGAAGCAAAGACATGCTGCGCCACAGCATCCGTCCCATAAACGGGTACGTTGGATACCGGAATCGAATGTCGGCGGGCCGCCGCCACATCCACAACGTCGTACCCTGTGGCCAGAACCGAAATGAATTTCAGACTGGGCAAACTGGCGATGACACCGGCGTCCAGTGGGACCTTGTTGGTCAGCACCATTCCGGCAGGCCGGGCGCGATCCAGAATCTGGTCCACATCGGTCCGGTCGTAAACCGTCAACTCGCCAAGTCTCCGGACAGCGTCCCACGAGTTGTCTCCGGGATTCAGTGTGTGTCCGTCCAAAACAATGATCTGCATGAATCCTGCCCGGAGATAAAGTTCGTTCGTTCGGCAGGTGTTTTTATAGCTGACAACCCACGGGCCTGCAGCCTGTGCCTGTCGCACCGTTCCGGGTTTTCCCCGCAGAACCGGTTGCCGGTGACGCCGGCTGGGCCGCCATGCTCTGAATCAGGAATTGGGCGAACAGGCCGGCACCGACAGGTTGGGCGTGCCACCGGCCCGCCGGGACTGGTCAGTTTGGGAATTCCCCGCGTCCGGATCGTCGAGGTTTTCCGACCAAACCAGAAAAGTGGTCATTGCGAATGCTGCCACCAGCGCCAAGCCATTAAGCGAAGTCACAATTTTTTCTGCCAGCGGGAACAGTTGCAGCGCCTCCAGCACCATGTTCGAGGTCAAATAATTGACCATGGGAAAAAAACACAAAAGTGCCAGGATCCAGCGGGCCAAAGGATGCCGTTTCCAGCCACAGGTTCCAGCGGCCGCAGCCAGCCCGACCGGAGCCAGTACCACCAGATCGTAATGATGATGATACAGGGTCACCACAACCGCCAACAACGAAACGGTGGCGGACAAATCCGCCCGATCGCCCACAAAATCGCCGGATCGCATCCGCTGGTTGCGCCATACCGCCAGCGCCGGAAACGCAATCAGGGGAAACATCACTAGCAGGTGCTGCACGTCGTCCGGTTCCCACCGGTTCCATTTGGCCACAATCGCGAGGGCATCGACGCGAGTCCAGGAATTGACCGGCAACTCATTCGGGTCAGCGCGGTGCTCTTCCTGGCTGGTTTGAAACTGCTGCAGCAAACTGACAGAAGTTCCGTCGGCCATGACCCAGGCAATCGCGATGCCGCTGGTTGCCAGCACCAGCGCCGATCCGGCCAGCAGGCTGTTCCAGTGCCCCCGGGCCAGCATCATGATCGCCAGGGGTATTCCGGTCGTGGGTTTGATCGCCGCAAGCGCAAACCCGAATCCCCCGACCCATGTCCTCTGTCCGGCAAACACCGCCAGCAGCGTTCCCACCACCAGTTCAAAAGTGAAATAGCCGGTGAACAGGGTGCCATACCCCGCGCGCGATCCGGCCAACACCGCCGCCAGCCCGGCGACAATCCACCAGGAACGCGTCCACCCCGCGGCACCCAGGGACACCCAGGCAATCACCAGCAACAACCCGGCCATCACGACATACCAGAGAATTTCCGCACTGCGCAAATCCAGCAGCGCAACAGGCCAGTGCAACAGCAACACCGTGGGTGCATACATCGGAATCGGCCGTTCGACGGGAAACGACTCCGCGTAGTTCTGGCCATAAGGGCTGTACTGCTGTGCGAACGCCAGGGCTGGATAGTAAACACCATTGTGAAAGTCACAGTAACCCTGACGGTCAGCATTCCATTTGCCGGGTGCCTGGTACCGGACCGTGATCCGCCATGCGATCAGCGACAGCAAAACAGCCAACAGCACCGTCATCACGGCGGCAGCAATGCGCGGTCCGGGAAAAAATGGAACGCGCGGAGTGAACAGTCCGTTGCCGGAATCCACAGGTTGTCTGGTGCAGTCGTTCGGTTCGGGTTTCATGACTTCGTGTTTGGGGAAACGCTGCCGGCGCAGCCAGCCAGTACCGGATTCCATTTATGCAGCCGCCTGGTCCAGGTTCTTTGCTGGAGTATTGATCCTGGGTACTGGCTGCCGTGTCAGCGGTTGCAGGTTTGCACCGTCAACAACGCGCTGTCCAGGCCCCCGGTTTGTCCCGGAGCATTTTTTGTGTTTCGTAACAGGTTCAGCTACACCCGGTCAGGTGTCAAATCCGGGCAGACGGCTTCAAGGGCTCCGTCCATACCGCGGCCATTATGGGTCATTGCGCCGGGACCGCGGTCACCCTCCAGCCTTCCCACGCTTTTTCCATCTTGACTGAGTGTCCCGGAAAAAACAGGGTAAACCGGCTTGTGCCGCAAAAATCGCCCCCCCGACCTGCGGTTTCGTCACATCCTGCCCCCGAACGCATCCAGGGCGGAAATGATCTGATTTGGCGGTGCCTCGGTCCGCCTCTGTCGAGTATAATTCCCGGCCAGACCGGGGTCAGGTTTTTTTCCGGTCGCTCACCAGTTTGCTTTCGGGCAAGGCCCGGTTGAGTGTTCCCATTACGGACAGAATTGTTACTGAATGACAGAAGCCACCATACCGTTTATCGAACCGGCAATCGTTCTGCCGCTGTTCGGTGCCAAAGACCAGCACCTGCGCAGGCTGAGGGATTTTTTCCAGGTCAACATTACGTTGCGAAACGGGCAGGTGCGGATCGTCGGTGAAGAACCGGCGGTCAGCCAGGCGACTCAGGCTATTGAGGAACTGTCGACCATCGTCCGCCAGCGCGGCTCCCTGACCCCCGACCTGTTTGAGCAAACCCTGGGCCGCATCTCGGGAACAGCAGTCGCCCCGCGGATGACGGGCAGCGTCGATGTCCTGCAGACCGGAGTCGAGATACGTCCACTGACAGGTGGCCAGGCGGAGTACCTGGATGCGATTCGCGCCAACGATGTGGTCTTTGCCGTCGGTCCCGCTGGCACCGGAAAAACATATCTCGCCGTGGCGATGGCCGTTGAAGCGCTGAAGCACCAGCAGGTGCGCAAAATTGTGCTGGTCCGCCCCGCAGTCGAGGCTGGCGAAAGTCTCGGTTTTCTGCCAGGCGACCTCCAGGCCAAAATCAATCCCTACCTTCGCCCGCTGCTGGACGCCATTCACGACATGATCGGTTACGAGCAGGTCCAGCGACTGATGCACCAGGATGTCATCGAAGTCGCCCCGCTGGCTTACATGCGCGGCCGGACACTGAATCAGTCGTTCGTGATTCTCGACGAGGCCCAGAACACGACGGTCGCGCAGATGAAAATGTTTCTGACCCGCATGGGCACCGATTCCAAAATCGTGGTCTCGGGAGATCCGACGCAAACCGATTTGCCGTCGCACACCCAGGGTGGACTGAAAGACGCGATGCGCCGGTTGCGACGCATCGACGGGGTTCGCATGGTTCACCTGCAGGACACCGACATCGTGCGGAATCCGCTGGTCCAGCGAATTGTCATGGCCTATGAACGGCCGGACGAGGATCGCAACGGGACTGCAACAGGCAACGGCTCTGCCGAGGGAAAAAATGTGGGCCGCGAGCCGAACCGGCAGAATGTGCCCGGAGAGGGCCATCCGGACAGTGAAAACCGCAGCCATCTGCTGCGAACCCATTCCGACGAAGACCAGGAGGATTGAATCGGCTGGCCGCACGCTGTTGGCGTGTCGCCAGTGCTGAATCAAGTCAGGATATGTCTCAATCCAGTCGCTCGGGTACCCGTTGGGCCGCACCGGTTCCGCGCAAGGCCAGTCGCGAGTTGCGGAATCTGGTTTCTCGCGGCGACGTCTGGTCGCGGGTGGGAATTTGCCTGCTGGCCGCTACCGTCATTTACGTGTCGACATCGGGCTGGGCACCTGCTTTTCCCTACCGCTACCGCCAGCATTTGCCGCGCAGCCTGAACGCGCGGGTTGAGTTTGAAGTCGATGATCTGGAGGCAACCCGGCAGGCGCGCGAAGCGGCCCGGGGAAAAATCTCCTGCCTCTACGAAAACGATGCCCGACTGCTGCAGGAATTGCGCCAGGCGGTGATCGATGCGGCCTTTGCCGTGCTGGAAAAACCGCCGGAGGAGGCCCGCGAGACGGCCTGGCAGTCGTTTTGGCCCGCCGCCAGCGTCACTGAGCCAGACGCGCCGCGTCCCGAAGCAACACTGGAAAGTCTGGAGCGGTTTCGCGAAGCGCTGGCCGGCGACGAAAAACTGGGATCGGTCCGGGCCGCGCTGGAAAAAGCCTTTCTGGAGTACGACCAGAATGGTTTGCTCGACACGCTGCAGCACGAACTGGGCCAGGGAAGCATGCGCGAGATCCGGGTCTATCCGCGCGGCAACCTGGAAAATGCCGAAACCGTCCTGGTCACGCAGGTGCGCATCCCGGAAATCGCGGAGGAATTGCGCAAGCGGATTGCCAACGAACTCAAACGGGAGGACGAACGGATCACCGATCCGGCCTTTGTGGCCGAGCGGCTGTTTGCCTGGATGCGCCCCAAAATTCCCGGCACGCTGACACTCAATGCCGAGGCTTCACGCAACGCTGCCGACGCTGCTGCACTCGCCGTCGAAAAGAAAAAGAAACGATTCCAGATCGGTGAACGGCTGCTGAACCCCGCAGTTGAATCGGGCGAGTTTGCCCAGGTTGGGGGAATGGCCCCGCTGTCCGAAAGCGACCTCGGACTGCTGCGGCGGGAACATGCTGCCATGGTTGCCCAGATGGGATGGACCAGCCGTCTGGTGTACAGCCTGATTTTTCTCGGGCTTTTTGTCTGTGCCTTTGGGCTGATTGCCGGATACCTCTGGCATCGGGACCGGCAACTGGTGACGAAACTGCGCGCATTTTCGGGTTTGGTGTTCGCGTTTGCGGTGGTTTTCTGCATGATGTGGTTTTCGGCAATGGACATGCGCAGCCGGCTGGAGATCATCCCGCTGGTTCTGTTTGCCATGACGGTGGCACTGGCGTGGCATGTCGAGCTGGCGATTTTTCTGGCGGCACTGGTTTCACTCGTATTCACCCTGGCCCATGGTTTTGACCTGTCGGAGTTTGTCGTGCTGGCGGCGGCGGGTTGCGTTTCGGCGATGTTTTGCCGCTCAATCCGCAGCCGCACGAAATCGGTTTACATCGGTTTGATCACGGCGGCCACGGTTTTTCCCGTGACGCTCTGCAGTGAGTTGTTGCTGGTGCCGCATTTCACCAGTGACATGCTGGTCGATGGGCTGTGGTATGCCGGTGGGGCCGGTGCAGCCGGGTTGTTGATGACCGCGCTGTTGCCGTTCTTGGAACGCTGGTTCGGGATTCAGACGGATATCAGCCTGCTGGAATTGAGCGATCCCAACCATATCCTGTTGCGGCAACTCGTGCAGCGTGCACCGGGAACCTACAACCACAGCATCAACGTGGCGTCGATTGCCGAAGCGGCGGCCGACGCGATCGGTGCCAACGGGCTGCTCTGTCGCGTGGGAGCCTATTTTCACGATATCGGCAAGATGCGCAAACCAGAGTATTTTGTCGAGAACCAGGCGGGCGGCGAAAACCGGCACGATGACCTTGTGCCGACGATGAGCACGCTGGTGATCATTTCGCATGTGAAAGATGGAACCGAGATGGCCCGGCAACACCATTTGCCGCAGCGCATTATCGACATGATCGAACAACATCACGGGACGACTCTGGTAGAATATTTTTTCATGCGGGCGGCCGAAAAATCGGAGGATGAACATCGGGTTGACGATTCATCGTTCCGCTATCCCGGTCCGCGACCGCAGACTGCCGAGGCGGCTGTGCTGATGCTGGCCGACTCCGTCGAAGGCGCGACCCGGACGTTGCGCGAACCGGCACCTTCGCGTATCGAAAATCTCGTCAGTTCGATTACCCAGAAGAAAGTCGATGATGGCCAGTTCGACGAGTGTCCGCTGACCCTGCAGCAAATCCGTTCCATTGAATCCAGTCTCGTGAAATCGCTCAACGCGATGTACCATGCCCGCGTCCGATATCCAGAACAGGCTCCCGCCTGATCCTCCCGACCCGCGTTACCGGATCGAAATAGTCGACCATACCGGGCAGGTTGCCGATGAAGCTGTGCTGGCCGCCGCAATCCGCAATGTGCTGGCGGCCTACGGGATTCCGCGCGGGGATATCAGCGTGGCCCTGGTCGATGATCCGACCATCCACCGGATCAATCGCCAGCATCTGCAGCACGACTGGCCCACCGATGTGATTACGTTTCCGGGCGACGATCCGGCAGGCGACGACAGACCCGGCAGGGAAAATCCCCCGGCGGAAGACGGGCCCGTTTTTGGCGAACTGATTGTCAGTGTCGATACCGCGCGGCGGGTCGCCTCGGAACTGGGGCTGGAATGGATGGGAGAAATTCTCCTGTATGTGATTCATGGAACGCTGCATCTGGTTGGACTGGACGACAAGACGGCCGACGACCAGGCCGAAATGCGCCGAGAGGAAGAGCATTTTCTGACCGCGGCCGGGTTTGCCTGGCGGTCTCACGAAACCGGGCAGGATACGGGACAGGATACAGGACAGGACATGGGACACGGTGCTGGCCAGGTGACGGACGGATGAGGCCCGAGCTGTTAATGCCGATCGCCCTTGCCGGGTGGCTGCTGTCACTCCTGTCGGCCACGGCCGCACGCAGCCTGCATGCCCTCGCCGTTCACGAGCTGGAAGAACTGTGCCTGCGACATGGCAGCATGGGCGTCTTCCGTTACATCGTCGAGCACCGCGAGCGACTGACCCAGGGCGCCGAATCGATGCGCGCGGTGGCGACTGTGCTGACTGTGGTCTCGTTTGTACTGGCTTTCGCCCACGTCTCCGCGGCTGCTCCGGGGACGGCAGATTCGTTGCCGGTTCTGACACCATCGTTTTGGGCGTCGCTGGTGCTGGTCGCTTCACTGGCGATGCTGGCGGCGAACAGCTGGATACCGCATGCCGTCTCGCGTCACGCCGCCGTCGTGTTTCTCTACTATTCGTGGCGGTCGTGGTGGTTGATCTCGATTCTGGCCTGGCCGATGATCGTTTTGAGCGAAGTCCTATCGGGGATTTTTCAGCGTGCCACCGGCGCCGACGAATCCAGCGAGGAAGACGAAGAAGAACATCTGGAAGACGAGATTCGCTCGATTGTCTCCGAAGGCGAGCGCGATGGTTTGCTGGAATCCGACGAACGCGACATGATCGAAAGTGTCCTGGAGCTGGACGAAAAAGACGTTTGCAGCGTGATGATGCCGCGCTCCAGGCTGGATGTACTCGAAATCAATACGGCCTGGGATGACGCCGTCCGCTTCGTCGTCGCCTCGGGGCGAACGCGAATACCCGTGTTTGACGAACGGATCGATGACATCCAGGGGATTTTGCTGGCCAAAGACCTGTTGCGGGAATCGCTGCTGCCGGAAAAACGTCGCCGCCCGCTGAAACGCATGCTCCGTCGGGTTTTGACGGTTCCGGAAAGCACCATGCTGGACGAAATGCTGCAACAGTTCCTGCACCAGCGAACGCACATGGCGATCGTTCGTGACGAATATGGCGGCGTCGCGGGGCTGGTCACCATCGAAGACATTCTGGAAGAAATCGTGGGAGAAATCGTCGATGAAACGGACGACGAACCACCCGTGGAGTTTTCCCTGCTCGGTCCAGGGCAGGCGCGCCTCGACGGGATTGTCCGGCTGGACTTGATCAATGACAAAATGGGAACCGAATTGCCGGAAGAAGACGACTTCGACACCATTTCCGGACTGATCATGAGCCGCCTGGGACAGGTCCCCGCCGCGGGAACCGAGCTGGCCGTCGACAACGTGCGAATCCGGGTGTTGCGGGCCACCGCCCGGGCAATCCAGCAGGTCCAGATCCGCATCGACGAAGAGCTGTTGGCCAAAAATGGCAACGGCACGGCCCATGACCCTTCCTGATGGACATCAGGCCGGTTGCGAACCGTCCGCATGGTCAGGAGCAGCAAACCGTTTCCAGGCCGACCCCTGCAGCCGCTCGTGCGGCATGAAGCGTGATTTGTATCTCATGTGCTCACAGGCTTCGACGTAGTACCCCAAGTACAGCCACTGCAATCCCCACGCCCGGCACAATTCCAGCTGGCGCAGAATCGCAAACGTGCCCAGACTGTCTCCCCGCAGTTCCGGATCAAAAAAAGTATAAACCGCGGACAGCGTGCGTTCACCGCGATCGCAGACGGACAGACAGACCAGACGTCCGTCCAGGTACCATCCGATCTCGAACGATTCGAAACAGGACCGCACGAAACCCCAGTGGTAATCGTCCACGTCGATGGGATGATCGCCGGCGCTCAACCCGCGTTCGATCCGGTGCCGGTTGAACAGGTTGACGCGCTCGCGGTCGGCAACCAGCGGCTGCAGCCGCTCGACATAACGGTTCCGTCCCCGGCTGAGCGTCCGGCGAAAGCTGCGGGAAAAAACAAAATTTTGGGGGGACAGCCGAATCGCCTCACAGGCCACACAACCGGGGCACTCCGCCCGGTAAACGAACTCGCCCGACCGGCGGTAACCCCGCGAAAAATACAGATCGGTCAGCGCCGGGGTCATTTTTTGCAGGACGACACGCAACGGCATCCGCGCCGTCTGTTCCGGCAGATATGGACAGCTTTCCAGGTTGTCAATCACAACCAGTTCATTGCTGGATTGTTGAGTCATGCGTTTGATTCAGGTTTTGCAGCGGCCGGGCTTTCAAGTGTTTCCATTACCGGCCCAAAAGGCCAGCCGGTTTTTTTCCCGCCGCTTATTGCCCCTCAGCGGCCAGGTTCCGGGGAGTCCCACTTCCGGTCCGAGGTCTCACACACGACCAGTGTTCTGACGGCCCATTCCCGGTACCGTTTGGCCATCGCCGCGACCCGCTCCGGCTGCTGGCCGGAAAGGTCGTGGGTTTCTGTCCGGTCGGCCTGCATATCATACAGCTCCCAGGATTTCCCGGCCGCCGCAACCAGTTTCCATTGCCCGTCGCGAACCGCCCGGTTGTCTTCGTGATTGAAGAAAATCGGTGAATTCCGTTCCAGCGGCCGTCCCGCTATCGCTGGCATCAGATCGATTCCTTCTGGTGGGAAAAGGGTGTGGTCGTGGCGGCGGTTGGGCATTGTCGCCCCGGTGGCCGCGACAATGGTCGGCAGAATGTCGATTAGATGGCCCGGCTGGTGGACAACGCTCCCCGGTTGCTGCCGGATTTTCCCGGGCCAACTGACGATCAGCGGGGTGGCGATTCCGCCTTCGTGGGTGTGATGTTTCCATTTTCTGAACGGCGTGTTGTTCAGAGTCGCCCAGTTCTGGCCCACAAAAACGTTGGAATGGGCGTCGCCGGGGTGATCGCCAGTGTATTTGCCATCGGGGCCACCCTCGGCATTGCCGCCATTGTCGCTCATGAAAAACAGCAACGTGTTTTCCAGTTCGCCGCGTTGCTGCAGGCCGCGCACCAGCCTTCCCACTGAATCGTCGACCTGGTCGATCATTGCGGCATAGATCGCCATCTGGTCGTCGCAACGTTTTTGATCCTGCGGGCTGACTTTATCCCAGGCCGGAGTATTCGGCGCGCGTTCCGTCAATTGCCAGCGCGGATCAACCAGGCCCATTTCGATCTGGCGCTTCCAGCGCGCGTCCCGCAACCGGTCCCAGCCGTCCAGAAATTTGCCGCGATATCCCGCTATCACTTCTTCCGGAGCCATCAGCGGAAAGTGGGGTGCACAAAACGGCAGGTAGAGAAAAAAAGGTCTGTCTTCTTCGATCGCCTGATCAACAAATTTCAAACCCCAGTCCACCGTCAGTGTGGTCCCGTACCAGTCCTGCCCAAAAACCGGATCGTCCAGCAGGTGCTCCCTGCCGTCGATGAATATCCGGTTCCTCGGAGGCCCGTTTCCCTGTGCGGGAAAATAAATTCCACCTTTGGGAAAACTCAGGCTGTGGCCGAATCCCCGGTTCCAGGGATCACATCCATGGTGGTGCCCCAGATGCCACTTGCCGGACATCAGAGTCGCATAGCCGGCATCTCTGAGAACTTCAGCTATCGTCACACTCGTATCGGCCAGCTTCCCCTGGAATCCCGGATGATCGGGAAACTGTTTGTCATCCAGGTGCCCCATCCCCGCCTGGTGCGGATAGTGTCCGGTCAACAGCGAGGCGCGCGTCGGGCTGCACCGGCCCGTGTTGTAAAACTGTGTGAAGCGCACCCCACCGGCTGCAAGTGCATCCAGGTTCGGCGTTGGAATTTCCGAACCATAACATCCAATGTCCGACCACCCCATGTCATCGACCAGGATCACGATGACATTCGGTCGGGAATCGTCCGACCGCTGCGGAATGCTCTCGGCAATGCCGTTTCTGGCCTCTTTGCCGCCAGACGAAAACTGGTGCCCGGCGAAACGAGGACCTTGTCCATCGGCCGGTGTTCCCGCCAACCCGGCGCAATGAATCATGACCGCAAAAAAGAGTCTGGCCAGAGTGGTACGCATGGCAATCCAGTCCGTGTCGGTTTCGGGGAATTCCAGACAGGGGCCGCGGTCGTCAGGTCCGGATCTGCACCCCCAGCGGGTCATTGCCGGCGTTTATCAACTGGGCCCCATCCGCCGGCGTGGTCACAAACCAGTCGGCAACCACTCCAGTTTGGCCGAAATAGAGCTGGCTGAGTATCTGTCCAACGATTCCGGCCTGCTGGCGCCGTACCAGCGTCACCGTGCAGCCACCGAACCCGGCCCCGGTCATTCGCGAACCAAACACGCCGCCCGCAACGCCGACCGTCATGGCCAGCTGCACCAGCAAGTCCGTTTCCGGACAGGTTACCTCATAACCGGACCGCAACGATTCGTGGCTGGCATACATCAACCCTCCCAGTCGGGGCCAGTCGCCGCTGCGGACGAATTCGGCGGCAAGCTGCGTACGAGAATTCTCCGTGATCACGTGCTGCGCCCGGCGGAACAGCTCGGGCGGCAGTGGCTGTACCGAATCATGCAGGTCTCCGGGTTCCACATCGCGCAGCGCCGCGACCTGCAATGTTCGCGCGGCCTGTTCGCACTGTTCCCGCCGGATTCGATACTGTCCGTCGGCGAGGTCGTGCCGGACGTTGCTGTTGATCACCAGAAACGAAACCTCGTCCGCTGGCAGGGGAATCTGTTCCACCTCCAGCCAGCGACAGTCGAGCAACATCAGGTTTCCCGCCTGGCCAAAGATGCTGCTGACCTGGTCCATCAGCCCGCAGGGGACACCAGCAAAGTCGTGTTCTGCGCGCTGGCAGACTTTTGCGATTGCCATTCCGTCAATGGAAACTCCCCACGCCTCCTGCAACAAATAGGCGGTGGCGACCTCCAGCGCCGCGCTACTGGAGACTCCACCCCCAGGCGGAACATCTGAACAGACGACCAGATTCAGTGGCGGCGACGCAGTTGCCAGAGTCCGGAATCCATGCAGGACACCGGCGACGTAACGGCTCCAGGCAGGGAAGGTTCCGGGTGAGAACTCTCCCGCAGAAAATTCCACCAACTCCTTCGCGTGTTCGCTGAATACCCGGGTTCGGTCGTCATGCGAAAACGCTCCGGCCACAGCGGTATACAGCTCAACAGCCAGCGGCAGAGTGAACCCTTCGTTGTAATCCGTGTGTTCGCCGATCAGGTTGACCCGACCAGGCGCCAAAGCGACCCAGTCGGGTTCCATTTTATGACGGGTTCGAAACAGTTGCGTGGCCCGCTGAAACGCTGCCACCGATTCGTGGCGAGAATCCTGTTCCATTTCTGCGGTCACTGCTGAAGTTGGGCAGGCGGTCGTTTAGTTGCCGCCCCTGGAAATGATATTGGCTGCATTGCCCGAATTGTCAACACCGTTGCCGGTGGTGGACGGTCCGGACAGCCCCGAGGCAGGCGCCATCGGAACCGCTTTCAGAATCTGTGGTTCCGTGTCCTGATACCGGACCTGGGGGAGAGGCACACTGTTCCAGGATTCGGGCGACAAGACTTCAGTTCTCGCCGGCGGGATCCACCCATCAAGGTGGTTGCGCGAGAGAGTTGCCGGCAATACCGGGACTCCATTGCCCGATGCCGCCGAAACCTGTTGCGTTGCAGCCTGCAACGAACGGTTGCTGACAGGGTTTTCGCCAGGGACGTTGTTTCCAGCCAGCCCGCTCGTTGCCGATCCACGGGGACGCATCAACGAATCGGGCGCGACGGCCTTCAGGATCACGAGATTCGAAACCGGCAAAATCTGGACTTCCACAATCTTTTCCTGAACGATGAAACGCTCTTCGATGATCACAATAGGATCGGCTGTGGGCATTTTTTCGGCGACCGGCAATGGCCCGGCAACCGGTTCCGTGCTGACCGCAGGTTCCGGCCTTGTATCCGTCACCGCGTTGGCCACCTGTTCTGAACTGGCAACCGGCCCGGCTTTAACAGCCGGTTCAGCACTGGCGACCGCTTCTGCTTCGGCTACCGCTTCTGCTTTGGCTACGGGTTCTGCTTTGGCTACGGGTGCCGTTTTTTCAGCTGGCGCAGGAATTGGTTCCGGGATGATTTCTTCAATCCCCGGTTTGGACAACTGTACGGTACCAGCCAGCTCGTTTTGCAATTCCGGCTTGACCGCAACGACTTCCTGTCTGTCGTCCGGAAATTCTGAGCCGATTTGCATGTGCTGGATGAATTCCGGATCGGCAATCGCCTGCAGTTTGTCAGCGCCACGGGCCACTGAAACTGTGGGGGATTTTTTCGCCACAGGTTTGACGGCGACGGTTTTGCGTTGATCATGCTGGATGCGGCTGGTTCCGCTGTTTGCCAGCTGATTGTCGTCTGCCGGTCGAGAGAGAATCGAAGCGGCCGGTTCAGCAGCGGGTTCCGGGCAAACGGTTTGAGCAACGACGGGCGTTGGCCCGGTGGCGCCCGATCCCCCTCCCCCTGCGTCACAGGCGCCGCCTGTTTGCGGAGCGCCTGAGACCTTGCCGGTGCACACCGTGTTTTTGCGGATTTCAACCATCCGGCATCCACGCCTTGCACAGCATCCACTGCTGCCAACAAACAGAAAAGCCATTCCGAGGGCCATCCATGGCCTGATGTCTGAAGTCTTCATCCCTGAACCTCAATTCTCTGTTACTATCGGACAGACAGTCACAATCCTGACTGGAGTATCGACGGGCAGAAACGGAATCAACTGTATTCCGGGAGCGGGACGCAAATGAGGTTCAACCGGCAGGAAGCGGACAAGCAGATTCCCTGGAAACATCGCTACGGTGGTCAAAAACGTTTTTGCCACTACCGGCGGCACAACCGGAACCACAGTTTTCGGATTTGCCGGTTTTGCTCCCCACAGATTCCCGACAACCGTAAAATTTTCACAGTCGCCGGTCATCAGGGGAGACAACACTCTCCCGCAATCTCGGGATGGAATGACCTGCGGGGCCGAGGTATTCCAGTTTGCCGGCCCCGCAATCTGAAATCGTTTTCGAACCGCATGATGGCGAACAGTGCCATGACCTGGCCGTTCACACCGCGAACATCTGTCCGATATCCCGAAAAGCCTTGAATTCGAGTGCGTTACCCGAGCTGTCCAGCAAAAACATGGTCGCCTGCTCACCGGGCTGGCCCCGGAAACGGACATACGGATCGATCACAAAACGGGTCCCGCGCGACTGCAGGCGCGCGGCCAGCGCCTCCCATTCACTCCATTCCAGAACCACACCGAAATGGGGGACTGGTACGTCGTGCCCATCTACCGGATTCGATTCCCGCGGTCCGGTCCCGCCGGGGTTGTCTTCCACGAGGTGCGCTACCAGCTGGTGTCCAAAAAAATCAAAATCGATCCAGCGATCACTGCTGCGACCGGTGGGGCAGCCCAGTGTACCCGCGTAAAACTCTCTCGCCGCCGCCAGATCGTTGACGGGAAACGCCAAGTGAAATGGCCGTACTGTTGCTGCGCTGTTCGTCATAACCCACGGGCTCCATCAAAAAAATCCACTTTGGTCTTCCGGCCGACAACCTGTTACTGTTCGATCCCGGCCAGCGACAGCAGGAACGCCGCACGCAGTGCGAATTCCCGATACCGGTCCTCGCGTCCCGACGCACCACCGTGACCGGCATCCATGTTCGTGTGCAACAACAACAGATTGTTGCCGGTTTTTTTCTCGCGCAACCGGGCGACCCATTTTGCCGGCTCCCAGTACTGGACCTGCGAATCATGCAAACCGGTCGTCACCAGCAGATTGGGATAATTCAAGGCGCGGACATTGTCGTAGGGGGAATAGGACAACATATAGTCGTAGTACTCCCGCTCGTTCGGATTGCCCCACTCGTCGTATTCACTGGTGGTTAGCGGGATCGAATCGTCCAGCATGGTGGTGATGACGTCCACGAATGGAACTTCGGCGATGATCCCGTGAAAAAGTTCCGGGGCCATATTGGAAACGGCACCCATCAGCAACCCACCAGCACTGCCTCCCATCGCGTACATCCGTTTCGGATCAGCGTACCTTTCGGCAACCAGAAACCGGGCGCAGTCAATGAAATCCGTAAATGTGTTCGTTTTCTTCAGCAGTTTGCCGTCTTCATACCAGGCCCGGCCCATCTCCTGCCCACCGCGAATATGGGCCACGGCGTACATGAATCCACGATCGACCAGGCTGAGCACCGTCGCGCTGAAATCGTCCGTCTCGCTGGAACCATACGAACCATAGGCATACAACAACAGCGGAGCGGTACCATCCACCGGCGTGTCGCGATGTCGCAACAGCGCAACCGGAACCCTTGTGCCATCTCCCGCGGTGGCCCACAACCGTTCGGTCACATAGTTCGCGGTGTCAAATCCACCCAGCACCTCCTGCTGTTTCAGCAGGCTTTTCCCGCCGGTTTTCATGTCGTAATCAAACACGCTTGACGGCGTCCTGAGCGAACTGAACTCATAACGCAACTGGTTGCCCGCCGTTCTGGTCGTGACGGTCAGGCTGGCTTCGTAACAGGGTTCCCCAAAATCGAGACTCGAAAACTCCGACTGGTCCCATTTCCGGTAGCGAATTCGCGGCAAACCGTTTTCGTGCTGCGAGAGGACCAGCCAGTCATCGAGCAGCTCGAAGCCGTCCAGAAAAACATCGGCCTGATGGGGGACCGTTTCAATCCAGCCGCTTCGGTCAATGGCAGGTCGATCCGTTTCCATCACCCGAAAATTGGGAGCCTCCCAGTTGGTGCGAATATAAAACTTCTCACCAATGTGATCGATCGCATACTCATGATTTTTTTCCCGCGGCAAAAACACCACCGGTTCCGACTCCGGACGGAAGGCATCGATCACCCGCGACTCGCTGCTGAGCGTCTGGGTGGAATCGATCACGAGATACCTGCGTGACCGGGTTCCATGGATCGACACGTCGAACTCCACATCGGTTTCTTCGTAGACCAGCCGGTCGGAAGCAGGATCCGTCCCCAGCCGGTGCGCGTAAACCTGGTGCGACCGCAAAGTCTCTGGATCCTGACGGGTATAGAAAATCGTCTGGTTGTCTTCGGCCCATTCGATGTTGCCGGTCACATCGGCAATCTGGTCCGGCAACATCGCGCCACTCTCCATGTCGCGAAACTGGATCGTATACTTGCGCCGTCCCACGGTATCGACAGCCCAGGCAACGGTCTGGCCATTGGTACAGCAGCTCAGTCCGGCCAGGCTGCAATAGGCGTGCCCCCGGGCAATTTCATTGACATCGACCACGACCACTTCCGCCGATTCGTCACTTCCCACCGGACGCCGCAGATGAACGTTGTACTGCTGGCCCTTGCGGATTCGGCTGTACCACAGGTACCCGCGATCGGGCCATGCGACGGACTGGTCGTCCTGGGGGATTCGGCTTTCCAGTTCCCCGGCAATTTTTTTCTGCAGCCCCACGGTGGGCTCCAGCATGGCGGCCGTGTAGGCGTTTTCCGCGTTCAACCATTCGATTACAGCCGGATCATTCCGGTTGTTCATCCAGTAATACTCGTCGACGCGGACCTCGCCGTGGGCCTTCAGTTCGGTCGGTTTTTTCGTGGCCGCCGGGGGCAAGGCCTGCTGGGCAAAAGTCTGGCAGACCAGTCCGGTCAGAAAAAGCAGTATTGCCAGGGTCCTGTTTCGGGCATTCATGCAGTTGGTCCTCAAGCCACCCAGCCAAAAAAAGTGCACTCAAACTCAGGCCATTCCGGCAATTCGTCGTTGTTCAAAATCGGTGATCGCCTGTTCCTGCTGCAAAGTCATGGCGATGTCGTCCAGTCCTTCCAGCATGCACTTGCGGCGAAAATCATCAACTTCGAAAGCCGCCGAAAAACCGGACTCGTCGGTCACCAGCCTGGTCTCCAGATTCACGGTAATCCGGTAGCCCGGTTTGGCGGCACAGGTTCTGTGAAGGTACTCGACCTGGTCACCCGTCAGGACTACCGGCAACAGACCATTCTTGAAACAGTTGTTGTAAAAAATGTCGGCAAAGGACTCCGCGATCACCGCGCGAAACCCGTAGTCCGACAACGACCAAACCGCGTGCTCGCGACTGCTGCCATTGGCGAAATTCTGCCGGGCCACGAGAATCGAAGCCCCGGCAAATTGCGGCGCATTCAGCTCAAAATCGGGGTTGGGTGATCCATCTCCAAGAAATCGCCAGTCGAAAAACAGAAACTGCCCAAAACCCGTCCGCTCAATTCGCTTGAGGAACTGCTTCGGAATGATCTGGTCCGTATCGACGTTGGACCGGTTCATGGTCGCTACCAGTCCTGTATGGGTCACAAAAGGTTGCATGATTTCTGGCTCTTACCTTGCTCAATCTTTCAGGGAAATACAAACGGGTTGCAACCGATGTCGCTCCGGGGTGGCGTCGGCCAATCCGCCGGGGCGGTGACCAGCGCCGGTCAGGTTGCCTGGGGGAGTCCCTCGCGGATATCCACAAAGTGTCCTGCGATTGCGGCTGCAGCCGCCATGGCCGGGGAGACCAGATGGGTCCGACCGCCGCGGCCCTGGCGGCCTTCGAAATTCCGGTTGCTGGTCGAGGCACAGCGCTGGCCGGGCAACAGCGTGTCGGGGTTCATTCCCAGGCACATGCTGCAACCCGCTTCGCGCCATTCAAAACCCGCCTCGACAAAAATCCGGTCGAGGCCTTCCGCTTCCGCCTGTTGTTTGATTACTCCGCTGCCCGGCACGACCATGGCCCCCACCCGCGAATTGACTTTGCGGCCTTTCACGACCGCCGCGGCCTCGCGCAAATCCGAAATCCGCGAATTGGTACACGATCCGATAAACACGCGATCGACCGCGACATCCGTCAGCCGCTGTCCGGCGGTCAAATCCATATATTGCAGCGCTGAGGCGCAGGACTGTTGCTCGACCGGATCCGTAAAGTCGCCCGGACCCGGAACGGGTCTGTCGATACTGGTCACCTGTCCCGGATTGGTTCCCCATGTGACTTGCGGAGCGATGTCGCTTCCCTGCCAGGTTTGCGAGCGGTCGTACCGGGCCCCTTCATCCGACGGCAGCAGTTTCCAGCGTTCGACTGCCGCGTCAAAATTTTGCGGAGCAAACTCGCGACCGCGCAGGTAATCAAAGGTAGTCTGGTCCGGCGCGATCATGCCGGCCCGCGCGCCCGCTTCGATCGACATGTTGCAAATCGTCATCCGCTGTTCCATTGTCAAACGCCGAATCACGTCGCCGGCATATTCGAGCACATAACCGGTTCCGCCCGACGTTGAAAGCTGGCCGATCAGGAACAGTATCAGGTCTTTTGCCGTCACGCCCGGCATCAGGTCACCATCGACCCGCAACTCAAAAGTCCGCGGTTTTGTCTGTCGCAATGTCT
>JBGSVU010000495.1:0-4761 GCA_041752775.1 Pirellulaceae bacterium
GGTCTTCGGCCACCGCCGGATACAAAATCGGCTGGGCGTTGATTCCGGCATTGAACAGGCCCTCCGACAGCCGCAGCGCAGCCATCGAACTGCCGGTGATGACAGGAATGATCGGACTGTTGTTGCTCGGACCGGTATTCAGTCCGGCTTCTTTGGCGAGGGACAAAAACAGCCGCCCCGATTCCGCCAGGCGCGTCACCCGCTGCGGTTCGGCCTGCAATATGCGCAACGCCGCCAGTGCGGCACCGACATTTCCAGGCGGAATTCCGGCAGCGAAAACATAACCCGGCGTCGTGTACCGCAGGTAGTTCACCATGTTCCGGCTGGCTCCGATGAATCCGCCGCAGCTGCCGAAGGTTTTGCTGAAGGTTCCCATCCAGCATTCGATCGCGTCGCGCGGGATATCAAACATCTCGCCGATCCCGCGACCCGTTGGGCCCATCGTGCCAATCGAGTGAGCTTCGTCCAGAAACATCCAGCAATTATGCCGCTGCTTGATCTCCACAAAACGGGGCAGATCGGGAAAGTCACCGTCCATGCTGTACAACCCTTCGATCGCGATCAGCACACGGCGATACTCGCGGCGAATTTCGCTGAGGATCGAATCGAGTTGTTGCCAGTCGTTGTGGTCAAACGGGCGCCGGCGGGCTCCCGACAGTTCGGCTCCCTGAATAATACTGTTGTGCGCCAGCGAGTCGTGCAATATCAGGTCGCCCTTTCCGACCAGGTGACCGATCACCGATTCGTTGGTCGCGTGCCCACCTGGAAAAGTAATGACGTCTTCGACACCCAGAAAATCGGACAACTCCAGTTCGAGGTCGCGGTGAATCGTTTTTTCACCCGAGACCAAACGGCTGGCAGAAACGCTGGTCCCAAAATCCCGGATCGCCTGAATCGCCCCCTGCGACACCTGCGGATGTCCGGACAGTCCCAGGTAGTTGTAGGAAGAAAATGAAATCAGTTCGCGACCATCGATTCGTGTCGTGTCGGCGATGATCCCTTCGTGCACGCTGAAGTAGGGATTGCGAATTCCCGACTGCAGGATCTGTTCCTGGGCGCGTTGCAGCCGCAAAAACTCCGGAGTCTGTTCCAGCAGATAGTGCGATTCGGGAATGGGTGCGTCGTCGGGTGTCCGGTCCGGCGAGACCTCTGCGATTCCCTGCGTCGCGTGTCCGTTGACCTGTTTGGTGCCAATGTATTTCTGCACGGCCGCGGCGACTTCGCGTACCGTCTCCACTTCCTGCAGGACTTCATCCGGGATGCGGCCGCCAAAGGCCGATTCAATTTCGCTGGCGATTCCCAGCCGTTCCAGCGAATCCAGTCCCAGATCGACCACAATGTTGGAATCGGGAGTCAGGTCGCGGGCACGTTCCCTGGCGATTTCCCGGACGAACCGCAGGACAGCGTCGATCACACCGGCGTCGATGCTGTCATCGGCCTGACTGGCGGCGGGCTGATACTCCGCAGCATGTCCGTTGCGGGCGGTGGTGTCGTTGGCATTCCAGCTGTCCACCACCAGCAGCCGGTTCTGGATGTAATTCTCACGGCAGGCCCGGCGCTGGACTTTGCCACTGGACGTTTTGGGAATACTGTGGGCGCGAACCAGCACGACCACATCGACCGCGACCTCGTGTTCGGTGGCCACGGCGCTGCGGACGATCTGGGTCAACCCGGACAGGTCCATGTTGGGTCCCCGCTCGACTTCGCAAACGATGACCAGTTGCTCGCGGTCCCACTGCTCGACGGCAAAAGCTGCAGCGCCGCTGGTCCTCAGCCGCGGGTCGGCATTTTCCACGGTCGCTTCGATGTCCTGCGGATAACGGTTCACTCCGCGAACGATGATCATGTCTTTCAGCCGGCCGGTGACGAACAACTCGCCCTCGTCGCGAAAGCCGAGGTCGCCGGTCCGCAACCACTGGCGGTCAGGCAGGGACGGCGTCCGGGCCTGAAAGGTGCGTTCGGATTCTTCCAGCTTGTCAAGGTACTCCCGCCCGACGCTGGGGCCGGAAACCCAGACTTCGCCGATCTGGCCTTCGGGCATGACTTGCAGGGTTTCCGGGTTTACGATCACCAGTTCTTCGCCAGGCAGTATTTTTCCGCAACCGACCAGTTTTTGTCCGCCCGGATCGTCAGCCGTCGAACGTGCGACCCGGTAACTGGCCAATTCATGTTTGTCGTAGGCCCGGATGACTGGCGGCTCGCCCTGTTCGCCACCTGTAATGATCAACGTCGCTTCGGCCATCCCGTAACAGGGATAGTGAGCCGTATGGCGGAATCCGTAGGGGCCAAATTTTTCAGAGAATTCTTCCAGCGTCCGCGCCCGAACCGGTTCGGCTCCGTTGAACGCCAGGTTCCAGGTGGACAGGTCGAGGCCATCACACTGGTCTTCGGGAATCTTTTCAACGCACAGCGCGTAACTGAAATTCGGTCCGCCGGAACAGGTGATGCCGTAACGGGAGATCGCGCTCAGCCATCGCAACGGCTTGGTCAAAAACGCCTGCGGTGACATCGAAGTAATCGTGATCCCGGCAAACATCGGATTCAGGATGCCGCCAATCAGCCCCATGTCGTGGTAGACCGGCAACCAGGTCATTCCCTGGCCGGTGCGCGGCAACTGAAAGGCCTCGGTGATCATCCGGCAGTTGGACATGAGGTTCTGCTGGGTCAATACCACGCCCTTGGGAGACCCTGTCGACCCCGAGGTGTACTGGATCAAGCCAATATCGCCCGGCTCAACCCGGGGCTTGGTCCAGTCGCTGCAGAGCTCAGTCGGAACTTCGTCAGTGCACAGCCAGGGAACCGTCCGCAAACTGGGAGCGTCGTCCAGCAATCCGTCCGAGCGGTCCCGAACATCGCGAACGGTCAGGGCAATTTTGGCGCGAGCGTCTTCGCTGATCGCATTGATCCGGCCCATGTTCCGGTTGCGGCGTGGCGGATAGGCCGGCACCGGAATGACGTTGGCATAGTAACAACCGTATAGCGCCTCAATGAAATCCAGTCCGGCCGGGTACATCATCAGGGCCCGTTTGTGGCGCATCCCCATCGAAACGAGCTGTGCGGCAATGGCCCGCGCGCGCGTGTCCAGCTCGGCAAAGGTCAGCGAAACCTCGTCCAGTTCGCCATCACGCAGGAAACGGTAGGCGATCTGGTCGGGTTGGGCCAATGTCCAATAACGCAGCCTTTCCAGAAAATTTGTTTCCGGAGGGGAAAAGGGCGCCAGCAGTTCAGCGATTGTCACTCGATTCGGGTCTCCACAGGACAAACGGCCATTCTAGAAAAAAAACTCGCTTGCTGGAAATGGCAGGTCGGGTTTGACATTGGCATTTCTTGAACTTCTTTACAGAATAACCCCGTTGAAAAAAGGGGGCGATTCGCGTTTTTGACCACTTTCCGTCCCACACCGACCGGTGCGACGAAATGCCATTTCGGTCCCGCCCCGCCCCGAAACACCCCATTCCTCCACGCCCCAGAGCCCCGACTTCACTATGGAAACTTTCAAACTGGTCATGCCGGAAAACCTGAACCACTTTGGCTACCTGTTCGGCGGCTACATGCTGATGTGGGTGGACGAAATCGCCTGGATTGCCGCGACGATGGAGTTTCCGGGCCTGAAATTTGTCACCATTGCCATGGATCGCATCGAATTCCGGCACGGAGTCCGCGAGGGTACCATCCTGAGATTCGTCACCCAACGGACCCGCACGGGGACGACTTCCGCAGATTTCCTCGTGGAAGTTTTTGGACACACCCCCAAACAGCGTGATGAAGCGATTTTCTCGACCACTGTCACACTCGTTAATGTCGATGAAAACGGACTCAAAAAGCCAATTTAATCGTCACTGCTGGCCGTTTTCCCAAAGAACAGCAAATGCCAGCGTAGTTTTGGTCTGCCCACGTCAAACAGCCCAATTATACTCGAAATACCACGTCATTCCTTCGCAATTGCACTTTCAGACCCCATCTATTTGCGGTATTCAACGGTTTGGGCGCCGTTGGGAAAACCCGCGACCTGGCCACCAAACCGGACTTTTATTCACAGATCCATGATTCAACCCGGCGAAATATCAGACACCACCGTTGAGAAAACCCCGTCCGGATTTGCTTTCGGCCGGGACTCGATTCGGCACTGCAATTCCTGCTGGCGTGACGATTTGCACCATCCCGTTGAGTTCCAGCCGATCGTGCTGGGATTCCTGACAATCGCCTCTCTGGGCGCCGTCCTACTGGCACGGCCCGCGCGCTGCACGTGTTGCGGCACGCTGAGAATTTTCTGACGCCACCGGCAGGTTTTTCAAAGGCCCTTTTCAATCCGGTGATTCCGCACCAGAATCACACGCATGGACGAAAACGGGCAGACATCTGACATTCTGATCATCGGCGGCGGGATCGTGGGTTTGGCCACGGCCTGGCAAATCGCCCGTTTGGCTCCAGACCTCTCGCTGTGCCTGCTGGAAAAAGAAAACGCCGTTGCGATGCACCAGACCGGACACAATTCCGGTGTTCTCCATTCGGGAATTTACTATCGGCCTGGTTCGCTAAAAGCCCTCAACTGCCGGGTTGGCAAGGCCGCGATGGAACAGTTCTGCATCGAACAGAAAATCGATTTTGAAATCTGCGGCAAAGTCATCGTCGCTGTCAACGACAGCGAACTGCCGGCGTTACAGACCATCCTCGAACGCGGCCTGGCCAACGGCGTGCAGTGCGAAAAAATCGGCCGTGAACGACTGCTGGAACTGGAACCTCACGCGGCCGGAATTGCCG